>JBFJON010000235.1:0-3966 GCA_041617575.1 Nitrospirales bacterium
ATTCGACCGGTCAAAGTGGAGAAGTCGACGGGTTCACCTGGGAAGGGTAAAGAGACTTTGTAGGAAGTGGGTTATGAACGATATACACGCACGGTTGCCGACGAAGAGTTGGTGACTACGATTGAAATGCAGGATTATCTAAAAGTAGATGAGACTGAGGATACTATTTTGATACATAGGCTATTGAGTGGGTGGACGGATTGGGCCAAAGGCTATACGTGGTCGTCTTTTAAGGAAGAAACCTGGCGGCTGGATATGGAGGAATGGAGCGCCGAAGTGATACTGAGGAGGAACCCGGTTAAATCGGTTGATCAGATCCAGTATTACGACACGGCCGACACATTGCAGGTTTTGGCAGCCACGGAGTACACGGTATACCAGGAGGTGCCGGCGAGGGTAGTGATAGACACTTTCCCGAGCTTGGCAGAACGTCCGGACGCGGTACAGATCACGTTTAAGACGGAAAACCTGGAGATCCTGCCCATTGCGCGGATTGGTATCATGAGCCTGGTGGCTTTACAGCATCTTCAAAGGGAAGATTTCAAGCCGGATGGCCCATATATCAGCATGGCAAAGCGGTTGTTTAGCGCGTACCGATTGAACTACTACTGATGGCGACGACTAAATATCCGCCGTTAAGCCGAGCAGTGGATTCGATCGGCACTATGGACCGCAGGGTGCAATTTCATAAGCTCACAGTGACCAAGAAAAAAGGGGCGGAAAAAAAGAGCTATGCATTGGAAGCGACGAAGTGGGGCCATGTTAGATTTGATACCGGGGCCGAAGTAGTTGACGCGGATGCTTTTACAGCATATGGGCGGGTGCAAGTAACTATTTACTGGTATGCTGATTTGCTAGGCGCATCCGGGAAGGCTTGGAAAATGATCATTGAAGGGGTAGAGTATAACATCCAACATGTGGCGCCAATAGGTAGGAGATTTTTAAGAATTAATGCAGAGCGGTGGCAATGATTGTAGGTGATGTTATATGGGAAATGTTAGACGGAGGAACGGCGCGATCGATTGTAAAAGAGATTTGGCGCGGCAACCTACCCCAAACGACAGCCTACCCGGCGGTGACGATAAAAGAATTTGGCACCCCGGACAATTGCAAAGACGGGCAACCGACCGCATTGATAACAGTGCAAGTGATGGCGTGGGCGCAAGATGTGGAGGCGGTGGACGATATAGCGACGAGAGTGATCAATGATTTGAATTTGAAAACGAGCTTTATAAACGGGAAGGATCTACGTAGCATAAGATTAAGCCTTTTAGGTCCGCTCATCCAGGAAGAAGAAAAAGACCTATGGGGTCGACCAGTAGATTTTGATATTACAATAAATCAATAACAGAAAATGCCATATACAGCTTTAACAGTTCAGACGATAGACCGCACGAAGGCAGGGACTAAGGAAGTCACTTTTACGGCGGTTGATCAAGCCAACGGCAATGAGTTTGCTAATGACGGGTCTAACGTGACTTTGTTTGTAAAAAACACGGACGCGGCGGCAAAAAAGATCCTTTACAATGTTCCGGAGACGGTCGATTTAGACCTCGAAATTGGTGAGGTGGATTCCGTGAATTTCGCTGGAAAGCGGGGCAGGGTCTATGATATTGCAAACCAGGCCGGGGGAGGTGATTACACTATTTTGCCACCGGTGCCAGGGGCCTACTTTAATCAGGACACCACGAATGTGGTACAACTGGATTTCGATAGTGGAACGAGTTTGTCGGTGGCTGCGGTGATTATTGACACGGTCTAGAAATGTTGCGCCTAAAATTAGATCCGATCAGCTTGAGGCTGGTAAAGAGGGAGATTAAAAAGAGATTCGACAGGATCGAAAGGCGAAAACCTCAAATAGGGCTCGCTGCGGGGGAGGAGTTTTTGAGCGCAGTAAATAGGGAAACACCGGTGAGGACGGGATTTCTGAGGAGCAGGAACCGGCTGGAGAAGACCCGGAACGGAGCGGCGGTGACCAATGACGCGGAATATGCCACAACGGTGGAATTTAAAGATAAACCCTTCTTCCGCATGGCTTTAAAGGCTAGGCGAAAGCAAGCAATTAGGGCGGCGGGGAGAGAGGTAAAAAAACAACTATAAAATGACGAAAGAGGAATTTCATAAAGCATGTGGTTATATGAACTCGATAGTCATGGAGTGCCATGATAAGGCTGGCGATCGGCTATGGGGCAAGCAGTACGCACATGGCGACACCGTCCAACTGTCTTTAAGGGCTGCTTATTCGCTTTACAAGCAAGATCGCTGGAAGCCGAGGATAGGTAAGACCATGACGGCAGAAGAGGCCGCGGCGCTAAATGCACATTTTGCCAAAGCAAAGATCGACGAAACGAGCGAAAAGCCTAAGAAGGTAACTACATCTAAATCAACTAAAACAAGCAAATAATGGCTATAGGCAACGGAACATTAATGAGGGCGCACGTTCAGGGAGGGGTTGTAAACTGTGAAATTCAGTCAACGGTTAGATCTTCCTTTCCAATTGATCGGACAGCCTGTAAAGATAATCCCAACGGAGGCGGCAAAGCGGGAAGTATAGAAGCGGGCATTAGTGGTGAGGCGCTGTGGGAATTGAGTCCGGCGGCGAAGGGGGGTAAAGACCTCTTTATCCTACACCACGACAAAACGGAGTTTGCTGCGGATTGGATACAGTCAGAGGCGGGCGGTATGACGGTGAGTTGTGCGACGTGCTTACTAAACAATATCGAAGCGACAGGGGGAACCGAAGAAAATGGGACCTTCAGCTTTGAAATTTCTTTTGTTGACGATTACACGATTACGTAAAAAATAAACAACATAAATGAAGGAAGTAAAATTCGTCCATTTTGGGGACCAAAAGCTCCCTTATAAATTTGGATTTAATGCCCTGGAGGATATCCTGGGGCAGGACGTAGAGGCTTGGACCCGTGCGGGGCTGAGTAGTGTGAGGAAGATTGTTTTTTTTGGTTTGCTTCATGGAGCGCGCCGATTGAATGTTCCATTTGAATATGATATGGAGAATATTGGTGACCTGATTGATGAAGATCAGAAGGCAGTGCAGACCATGTTTCAAAGTTTTTTGGTGGCGACAGAAAAATTCACAGGGATATTTAGGGGTGCCGAAGAAGAGGAAGAGAATAAGAACGGGCAAGATCCGGGAAACGAAAAAAAGTACCAGGCGGCACCACCGGAGAGGACGAAATAGAGATGTGGCAGAGCGTGCGGGCGCTCATTGAGGAGGTCAAAAAAGTTCTTTGGGTAGGTTGCCATTTAAAACCATGGGAGGTTGAGGTCTTGGATTTAGATGCAATCCGGATCTATATACATGGTTTCTACGAACAGCAGAGGCGGTTAGCCTATTACACTGCTCCCTATTACAAGAAAAGTTTGAAGAAATCGTGGCCACTTCCATGGGATCGGGAGAGACGGCTTAGATATTCTAGGCACATAAGAGAAATGATTGACGAAATTGATGATATAGGATTGGAAGAATTTACAAGAAAAAGAAATGCAACAATACGCAAAAAGGCCCCAAGTTTTGAGGAAAGTAATGACTAGCCTTTATGATATAGATCCGCATGTCAAGCACATGCCAAAGGCTTACATGGAAGAGGTGCCTTTGGTGCGTAGTGTCATCAATGGGATGCGGGTAAAATACGAAGTCAAAACGGTGGTCCACCCTACCTACATCGTGATCACCTCTTTAGACCCGGCAGAAGTTTCCTGGTCGGCGGTAGGAATGTTGCCGGAGTCTTTAATTTTCGATAAGGTATACCGGTGGATGGTGGTAAACGGCAAAAATGGGAAGATGAGGGAATTTTCTTACGTGAAGTTAGGGAATAGGATGAAGAGGCCAGGGAGCAAAGAGCAAGCGGCACAGATAGAAACCACTTTAATAAGAGTCGATGCCTAGCGTAGGGAAACTATTTATCGACATAGAGGCTAACACCTCAGGACTGAGCCGGTCACTTA
>JBFJON010000236.1:0-3953 GCA_041617575.1 Nitrospirales bacterium
CCGATGGGATTCAGTTTTTCTTTAGGGTTTTGAAGCCAATCGACTAAACACGGTCGTTGATATTTTCTTCCGGCCCAGCCTAGGTCCGGAGCTTTATTTTTTAGACCGGTGCAGGGGGCTACCCCCAATGCAGTGGCAACCCACCCACTGAGATTTCACGGGTTTTTCCCCTTCCCCAACTGCTTTGGTTTCAATCAGAAAAGGGCAAACGGTTACACCAAAAGCCACAATGACCGCATACTTGAACTATCTCGTAGTGAGAGTGAAACATGGTGTTACGGTTTTAAGATAGACCATAGCGTTCAACAGTTGTTGTCGCTCATTTAACCCCAATGAACTTCTTCCTATCCGTTCAATCTGGAGGATTATGTGGACTCCTGTTGGAATAATGCACATCTCTGCTTCTTTTTACCTTATATGAGAAGAAGGTGAAGCTTTTGATTGCCCCCTCTATTCACTACATTGTTATTTCCTACCCCCTACCCCAACCCACGCCCGTAAAAGGTCATGCCTGGTGATGGTGTAGGCCACTTCGCCGTTGTGTTCTACCGGCAAGTTCAATAAATGATTATTTCTCATAGTTTTGACAGCTTCCTGTATGGAGGCGGAATCTGGAATGCTGATTCCCTTTTTCACCATAATTTCGTCCGCAGTCATGTTACGTAAATCTTTTCCATCTTCCAGGGCACGTAACAGATCAAATTCACTTATAAACCCTACAAGTTGGTTGTTCTCATTGACCACAACGCCCCCTGGCATTTGGGCTGACAAAAGTGCGTCAGCCACATCCATCCCATTCTGATTTTCCCGAAATTTCACTATATTGGTTGGCACGATTTGACCCATTGTTTTGGCCATTCCCACCGAGATAACTGGAGCCGACATAACAACGCCCTTTCTGTAAAATTTGCAGTTACATTCCCATGTATTTCTCTCAGTCGACTAACCAAGGACTACATCGCCTCAATAATCCCACAGGCATCACGCGCTCCCCCTGCACATCCGGGGTTCAGTTCACTGTCCTGATCGCAATACAGGTCTTCATTGGTGTGGATGATGAAGGCACTCCCATCTTGATCCAAGACGCTCAGTCGTCCGTCGGACAAACTGACGCGTGTCGTGACGGCATGTAATTTCCCCACTCCGTTGACCACGGTCATATTGACCAAATCGCCCATATGAAAGGGATGGTTGAAATCCGGGGCATCTGGGGTTGACTTACCAAACGGTCCGGGATCATGGTGGCCCTTCGCCGCTCCGCAGGGCTGGCAACTCGCCACTTCATGAATGTGGACGGCATGTTTACCATCGCTCAATCCCTTGACTTCCATCTGGACATAGACTTTTTTGATCCCTTCGGCAGATTCAAATTCTTTCAGCGTGGCCGTACCGGTAATGGCGGGGTCCGTGCATCCTTGAATGGTGGCGTTCGCGGTTTTGGAGACTTCATGATGCCCATAGTAACTACAGCCTGAGAGAGCCACAACTGCTAAACCCATCATCCAAATCTTGTGTTGGTGAGAAAACGAAATCTGACTCATCCTGAACCTTTCTTTTAGTAATTATTTATACAAACGATGTTTTGATTAATGGCCTTTTTCTCGACGCATTTCCGTTTGTTTACGTTCCCCCAAACATCCTAATATACGTAACAATCTTCCAGACTTGTTCTTCCGTTAAATACAATGGCATGTAGGGCGCCATGTCCGTACCATGACTGCCGTGCTTGAGGACCCAGAAAATTTCCCCATCTGTCCGAGCTGCCTGCCAGGCGGCATCGGCCAGGTTGGTCGGGGGTTGCCCGCCATGTGGCGTGAGAACATCGCTGGTTCCCCCAGCCCCTTCCAAGCCGTGACAGGCCGAACAGAAGGCCTTGCTCTCATAGAGTTTTTTCCCTGTTGCCACGATGTCCCCAGACGATATGAAGGGATTCTGAAGCGATTTGGCGTCTTCCAGGTGTTCCGGGGGAACGCGAGGCTTGAGATCGCTAGGGCTTCCCGCCCAGACAAGCGTACTGGTGAAGATGAACACAACAAGGCCAATCAGGATTTCACTTAATAATTTTCGACCACATCCATGCATACAGTTTTGTTCCTTTGTAAAGGCAGACCACGATGTTATCAGCTAAGCAAAACGGCACTCGCTAACCTAATCTTCTCCCAGAAACTCTCCGCCTAAACCCAAGCCCACCCAGGCTCGCAACAGGTCATGTCTCGTTACGGTATACGCGACCTCGCCATTGAGTTCGACTGGTAAATTGAGCAATCGTTTATCTTCCATGATTTTGACGGCCTCCTTGATCGAAGTGGAATCGGTGATGCTGATACGGTCTTTCACCATAATATCCTCGGCCGTGAGTTTAGTTAAGTCCTTTCCGGCTTCAAGTGCGCGCAATACATCAAATTCACTGAGAAATCCCACAAAGTGGTTGTTTTCATCGACGACTGCTCCCCCAGGAGTATGCCGAGATAACAATTCCACAGCTACCTCCATCCCGTTGAGGTCATTCCGAAATTTCACCTCGTTGGTTGGTACAATTTGCCCGACTGTTTTCAATCCGTCCGCTGGAATACCTTGAACCGTCATATTCGACTCCTTTGAAATTTGAATTCATTATTCATCGTTGTTGCGCCAACTGCTATACTGCCCTCCTTCTTAATTAATTCTACTTCCGGAAATAAAAGTATTAGTGTTTAGCCGCTTCCTGTCTCCTGACCATATGTCTTGAATTCTCTATCATACGGAGCCTATGTTTCATGACACTCACCCTTTCCCGTTGATGTGAATCCTTTCTCACAATTTGCTCTGTGACAGGTGGAGAGTTTCCAGCCCGTATCGGACTCGCGAAACTTTCACCAGCCGGTTTGCTCAAGTTAACTCAAGCAAATTTGACGCCACACACCAATCCCGTCCAAGCCTCCGCGATCTGCCTTCCAGATCTCACAGTAATTTCTGAGATCAAAAAGGAAGCCTTGGTTCCTGGCTAGATATTCGTATGTTAGATGAGGCATTTAGGGACAAGCTCTCCACTGAGGATAGGGGCAAATGTCAGCAATTCGTGCTTACAGCGAGAATCCTATTCAAATACATGTGCGGTGCCGCCCTCTGGTGAAATCATCATGGCGCTAAGTAATTCAAGAATATGGCCTTCTGCAGGCAAATCTCTAAGCGACAATGTTCCATGGTATGAACAACCTTTTCCGCGTGAATCCCTGTTGAATCTGGTAATGGCACGCATCTTGACATATGCAATGTGCAAAAAAAACGGTACAGCCTCTTTCGAACCCGAAATGATCTGACCGCTATTGGCGTCGGTGGCAAACGCGGCGGGCTTCAGGCCCCGACGGTGGACAATTCGGCGTTTAACCCGGTGCAATTTTGGGACGGCTGCGCAGGACCGCTCGAAGAGCAAGCCATCGGGCCCATCGTCAATCTCGTGGAAGTGGAGGAGACTCATGAAAATGTCGTCAAAAAGTTAAACAAAATCCAGGGATACGTTGAACAATTTCAAGCAGTGCTTGGAACCACAGTCAGCATGCAAGGCATTGCCAAGCCATTGCTGTCTACGAACGCACGATCATTTCAACCAATTCGGCCTTTGATTAATATGTCTTGGGGGATAAGACGGCTATGAGTGAGAAAGCCCAACGGGGGATGGCCCTGTTCAAAGGCAAAGCCCGTTGCCTTCTGTGTCACAACAATTCAAATTTTACGGATAATCAGTTTCATAATCTTGGGGTGCCCCAGGTCGGGCCAATGCAAGAGGATCTTGGTCGATACTATGTGACTCGTCGCCCTGAAGATAAGGGAGCGTTTAAAACCCCAACGCTTCGAAGCATTGTTGAAACTGCACCCTATATGCATGATGGTGCTTTTAAGACATTAGAAGAAGTCGTGGATTTTTTTGATCAGGGTGGTGGGAAAAATTCTCATTTAAGTCCGTTGATGAAACC
>JBFJON010000237.1:0-3948 GCA_041617575.1 Nitrospirales bacterium
AAGGACTCAAGCAAAGCGGTTCCTCCTTTTCCGGCTCCCAAAATCACAATGTTGATGTGAGGACTATCGGTAGGCATGGAATGATTTCCCAGCCGGGTGTCTATGGTGACTGATTTTCGTTTGTGTATGATGAAGCAAAATTATCTGGGTCACGTATGGGCCTAAAAACATAAAGCCCTATCATGATGATAGGGCTTTATGGAAACTTGTGAAGTTTTGCTCATTGATCTGTCTCCTTTCAGGGCTTGGGACCCAAGATGGAAACGAACGACAATGAGACAGGTTAGAGTCGATTAATTTCTCTCTGTCCCATGGCCTTAGTCACGGATGCGATCAGTTTTTCTTTTTCGACCGGTTTCACAAGATAATCCACGATCCCTGTTTTAAGAAATCCGGTGGCCATTTCCATATCTGGAAAACCGGTGAGCACAATTAATGGAACGCGAGGCCATTGTTCTTGGAAGTAGTTAATGGCTTCCACACCATTGATTTTTGGCATGCGAATGTCAGAAATAATGACGTCCAAAAGCAAAGGGTTTTCACCTTCTTTGATGGCGGCAATAGCTTTTTCGCCATCTTCGGCTTCAATTACATCATACCCGGCCTTGGTCAACGTCATCTTGACAACTTTTCGGACATCCGGTTCATCATCCACAACTAGAACTCGCCCATTTGTTTCGTGCCCACCAAACATGCCTCCAGTACCTTCAGTCATAATCGCCCTCCTTTGTAAAATAACCAACTCCCTGTTGGTATGCGTTAATGATGGATAAAACTTCCAAAATGTGAATGGATGTTTTTCTTTGTAACAGGTATAAATTTCCCCTTAGATTCTAGCGTAATCCAAAAAAAGTAGAAAGAGGAAGTTTTGGAGGGGTTGCTATTATCCAGCAAAAAGCGCAAAGTTCAGAATTTAATCATCTTCCAATAGATTCTGGTCACAAAACCGTTCTATTTTTCCCTCTTCACAAGTCATTGGGATTGACGATATCATCGGTCGGTATACACTGTAATATGCGTGAGTATGAGGTTAAATCCTGATTAAGATAGACTGGGTGATCAATGCGATGTCCTAGGTGGTCGAAAGCCATGATATGCCATGTCTGGGTTTTGTTGTGTTGGCTGGGCTATGTTGGCCTGATTTGTGAATCTGCGGCTCAAGGCCTACCAAGCGATTCACCTTCGGAAACCCCGAAAGCATCCGAATCGAAAAGGTCGGGGAGCGTTGTTCCGTTTGCAGGATATGAGGAGCGATTGCGCCAATCCCCCCGTTGGAAAACTATGACTCCTGAAGAGCAAGCGCAGGCTATTGAAAAGATCGGCCTGGCGCGCAAGCAAATCCTAGAGCGGCAGCAACAATTGCGAACACAGTATGAAGAACAAATAAAAAAAATGGAAAAGCCCCGCGAATCCCTCATGAGTAAGAGGAGGAAACGAGAAAAATATCAAGATCGCGAGAGCTTACGAAAGCATAAAAACGATCGCGGTCAGCAATCTCAAGAAGTTGCTCCAACGGAAACAGAGCAAACTCGGTAAGAGGAAATGGCTTGAACTACAAAGCGGAAGCAGCGCCTGATTCACGTGGTTGGGTGAGTTGTGAGACTGGGATATGACTTGTTAACACTTGTATCAGGCCTAATTCTACATCGTCCTGCTCTAAGACTGGAGTCAATGCGAGGTAGGTATAGTTCTTTTTATTTGGATCGGCTTTATCCCGTTTTAGAATTCTTTGCAATTTCCAGACGAGCATTCCCCATTAAATCCCTGATTGGAGTACCTCGAAGGCCTCCTTTGGATAAAACCACAGAGGGTTTTCTCGTGCAAGGTCCTAATTTTTCGGCGAAAGATGCCAACTTCAAGAGGGTGAATACCTTCAATGGTCGTAGACCCGTAAAATCATGGGAGAAAAGACGTGACCTTGTTCACGTTTTGTCCTTTTGCTGCAGCCCGTCGAATTACCGTTTCCACATGTTCTGGGGTGTAATAATGTTCCCAAGCAGCTCGATAGACTTGTTGCCACGTTTCTTTGTACATGATTGGATGTTTAACGGTGACGTACTCTAAATCATAGAAATTCATGTCAGGTTCCATCCATGCCCCTTGTTGGTGAAGCACCTTCTGATCTTCCGATCCAGGAAGCGGGGTCAAACAGAAAAACTCCAGACAATCTAAAGGGGGAATTCGTTTTTTTATGATTTCGAAATCACGCGCGATGGTTTCTGGCCTGTCACGGGGAAACCCAAGAATGTAGCCAGCAGCTGACCGGGCAATAGCACCATTGGACACCGAATGAAAGTAAGTTGGTTGGTTATCGTGAAGAGGGAGCGGATGGAGGTGAACTGGACTTTGGAAGAGCAAAGGGTTCAGGTGTGCCAAAAGGAAGTGTTTCGACATACAGTGAAGTGGATGGAAAGGCAAAACTGGCGTTCTGCCCCTCGACGATTTCTTTAATTTTGTAGGCCAATCGCTCTTTGGCTTCCAACCACTCACCCCACACGGTGGTCTTGGTAAAACAATAAAGCTTAATGTCGATACTCGAGCTGCCAAATGAATCCAGAAAGATAAATGTTTTGGTTTGTGCTGGATCAGTTTCGAAATCTCCGCACTCGTGAATATAACTCGATATGGCCTGAACAATATTCAGGATTTGTTCTTTGGTCGAGCGGTATTCTATGCCAATCATCCAATGGATCCTCCGGTTTGTCATGCGGGAGTAATTGATCAAGGCTTCATTGGCCAATTTGGAGTTTGGAAGCGTAACCAGGGCTTTATCGAATTGGCGAACTTTTGTCGCACGAAAACCGATTTCCTCCACCGTGCCTTCCACGTCAGGGGTCTTGATCCAATTGCCCTTTTCAAAGACCCGGTCTAAAAAGATCGTCAGTCCCGCAAACATATTTTTAATGAAATCCTGGGCGCCGAGTGCGACCGCCATGCCGATGAGACCCAGGCTGCCGAGGACTGCCGCGACATTGAAACCCCATTCTTGGAACACTGCGGCAATGCCTAAAGCCACCACGATAGCTTTTGTGACTTTGACAAAAAAGCCTTTGATGGTTTCATGCATGCTTTCACTGCCAAACAGTCCGATGGCATGGTCGAATAAGCTCGAAAGCGGATCGATGATCCGAAAGATAGCCCAAAAGATGGTTATGGCAATCATGGATCGGACAAGTTGTGCGAGAATGTGCGCGAGGGTGTCGGACAGTGGCACAAACTGGCTAGCGACATAGAGTCCAATGACCACAAATGCGAATTCCAAGGGTTGTTTGATGGCTGCGAGAATTTGATCGTCAAGGTCTGTCTTGGTCTTTCGAACCAGTAATTTGAGCGATTTGAAGGTGGTTTGGGAAAATAATTTTCGTGCTAATAAAAAAATCAGAAAAATTCCGACAGCCAGGAAAATATCTCCTAAGTTAGTCCCGAAAATACCGGCATCCCAGACTTTATTAACTTCTTGCCAAAATCCTTCGATCATCCAATGTCGTTCCTTAGTCAGGGTATTGCGGAGTGAGCAGTATCAGCTCTGAGAGGCTTAAACCATAGGCTCACAATAGAATTTTGTTTAGGTAGAGGTGAATCATCCTTGAAGTTGCTTGCGAAATTTAACAAAGGCTTGACGTTTAGCCTTACTCACAGTGGGATAATGTAAGTCAAGACTTTCCAAAGTTTGAGTAATGATCTCGGCTACGCACAGGCGCATAAACGGCTTATGGTCAGCGGGAATCACATACCAAGGAGCCCACGATCGCGACGTGGCATTTACTGCGGATTCATAGGCAGCCATGTATTGTTTCCAGAGTGTTCGTTCTTCGAGGTCCTGTTGGGCAAATTTCCAATTTTTTTCTGGTTCAGTCAAGCGGGCAAGCAGGCGCTTGCGCTGCTCCTCTCTCGATACATGTAGCCAAAATTTCACAATAATTGTTCCGTTGCGAGCCAGGTGGAGCT
>JBFJON010000238.1:0-3946 GCA_041617575.1 Nitrospirales bacterium
CTTAAAACGTGCGATGCTTCGACAACCACTTTTGCCGACGCCTGGCCGCTTCTCGCTCCTTGGCCTTTTTCTTCACACTCGGTTTTTCATAGAAACGGCGTCGTTTTAATTCTCGAAACAATCCATCAGCGGCCAATTTCTTTTTGGCAAACTTTAAGGCTTTTTCCACATTATTATTAATTACTCGTACTTCCACAGTTCCCTCAAAGTTTAACGTAAAATTTATTGACAATGAACCAATTTTCTAGTTCCAAGGCTCATACTTTATCATGTGTTCATAACCTAAGCAAGAACGATATAAAAAAATAATCAATTTTTTTATATTTAAAATCAACAGGTTACAAATACCTTACGCTATTTCAACTAAGTCTATGGTCACTTTTAAACGTCTTTTAATGCCGCAATGATATCTAGCACCATTTTCTTGCCATCTCCAAACAACATTAATGAATTATCCAATGAAAACAATGGGTTAGGTATTCCAGCAAACCCTGGACTGAGGCTTCGCTTTATAATGACGACAGTTTTGGCTTTATCCACGTCAATTATTGGCATCCCAGCGATTGGACTACTTGGGTCGGTCCTGGCCATGGGGTTCACGACATCATTGGCTCCAATGACCAACGCGACATCAACCTGATCAATATCTTGATTACTTTCGTCCATATCTCGCAACGCTTCATATGGGACATCGGCTTCAGCAAGCAAGACATTCATATGTCCGGGCATTCGTCCCGCCACTGGGTGGACAGCATACTCAACTTTGGTTCCTCGACTTTCTAATAGTGCCGCCAAACTGGCAACCGGATGCTGGGCTTGGGAGACGGCCATCCCGTAACCTGGGATAATCGACACGCGCCGTGCCGTCTCAAATAACAACGCGACTTCTTCTGGTGACGTAGATTTGACTTTTCCCCCATAGACCTCATCTGCCGTCGGTCCCCCATCGCCAACTGGCGCCATGACACCAAATAACACATTCGTCAATGACCGATTCATTGCTTTGCACATGATTTGAGTCAAAATGAGACCAGATGCACCAACCAACGAGCCGGTAATGATTAAGACATTATTCGACAACACAAACCCTGTCGATGCGGCAGCTAAACCCGAATAAGAATTCAGGAGTGCGACGACGACAGGCATATCAGCCCCACCAACGGGAATGACTAAGAGGACCCCAAGGACCGACGCAACACCAACTAAAAGCCAGTAGGCCCAGCCATTTGCGGGATCGAGCACTACCCAACAGCTTAAAGCCAAAGCCGTTGCTGCTAAGATGCCATTGATAATTTGCTGCCCACTGAATAAGACGGCGTTCTCGTCTATCAACCCTTTCAATTTCCCAAAAGCTACCATGCTTCCCCAAAAGGTCACAGCCCCAATAAGCCCTGAAACCGCAATCGCAATGGTCAATTGCATCATGGGAACTTCAGCCTCTAACGTATTTTCCAGCAATGCCGCTCCGGCAACCAGAACCGAGGCCATCCCTCCAAATCCATTAAAGACGGCAACCAATTCTGGCATTGAAGTCATTTCGATTTTTATCGCTAAGACGGCACCGATAGCCCCACCGATGATCAACCCCAGAATGATCATTTCATAACTGAGAATTTGTTGATTGGTTAGCGTCAGCACAACCGCTAACAACATACCGGTGGCCCCCAGAAAATTTCCTCTCACGGCTGTACGAGGATGCGTGAGGCCCTTGAGACCAAGGATAAACAGCACTGAGGCAACCAAATATCCGATATTGATGAGTGCAGACATTCCGTTCAATATTCCTATTAGGATCTCTTTTTAAACATGGCCAACATTCGATTTGTCACCATAAAGCCGCCAATGACATTGATCGTGGCAAAAATCACCGCCAACACCCCTAATATCGTGGTCGCCATGGTATGTTGGGCTCCAGACGACAAAACAGCCCCTACTAAAGTGATACCCGAAATCGCATTTGATCCTGACATCAATGGGGTATGTAGGGTGGGAGGAATTTTGGTGATAATTTCAAACCCCACGAAAATTGCCAGAACAAAAATCGTCAGGCCCATGATGAACATTTCCATAACAATCACCTGTCCTTATGCTGAAAGAGCCGGTAACCCCAAAGCTTCGCGAATCCTTGGCTGAACGACTTTCCCATTTTGCGTAATCATCGTTTCTTTGGTGATTTCATCGTTCATATCTAATGCCAACTCGCCTTTTTTCACCAGATGCAACAGAAAGGTGGCCACATTTTTCGCATACATTTGACTGGCATGATAGGGAACCGTGGACGACAAATTTTCCGGGCCATGAATCGTAACACCGTGAGCCACAATGGTTTCACCCGGCTTGGTGAGTTCACAGTTCCCGCCCCCGTCAGCAGCTAAGTCTACTATGACCGACCCGGGTGCCATGCCGGCCACCATCTCTGCCGTAATTAAGATTGGAGCTTTCTTCCCTGGGACAGCCGCAGTTGAAATCACCACGTCACTGTTTGCAATGACTTGACCCAGTAACTCTCGCTGTTTTTTATAGAAGGTTTCATCTTGGGCTTTGGCGTACCCACCTTTATCTTCAGCATCGCCTGTTTCTAGTGGCAGCTCAACAAACTTGGCGCCCAAACTCAGAATCTGTTCTTTCACAGCAGGACGAATATCATAGGCTTCAACAGCCCCACCCAATCGACGAGCAACGGAAATAGCTTGTAAACCCGCTACGCCGGCCCCTAGGATCAAAACCTTTGCTGGCGTGACTGTCCCAGCCGCCGTCATCAGCATGGGAAACATTTTGGGGAGCGTATTGGCCGCCATCAGAACAGCTTTATACCCGGCAACGGTTCCCATTGAAGACAAGATATCCATACTCTGCGCACGTGTGATCCGAGGCATGAGTTCTAAGGCAAATGCGGTCACTTCTCGAGCCGCTAACTCTTGGACAGATTGTGGATTAGCCAGTGCTTCCGACATCCCAACGAGTATTTGGCCTTTTCGGAAACTGGGCAAATCCACCTTTCCCTCGTTGGGGTTGGCCCCCAGCAAGCGGACTTGGAGGATAAAATCTGACATCTCAAAGACCTGACCACGGGAGTCGGCAATTGCCCCACCTTTTTCGATATAGGCCTTATCAGGATATCCCGCTTGTTCGCCTGCCTTAGATTCAATGATGACCTCCATTCCTCCTTTTATGAGGGAAGGCAACACTGCAGGCACTAAAGCCACACGCTGTTCACCAGGGTAGGTTTCTTTGAGAACACCAATCTTCATAGGGTCATATCTCGAAAAATTTACAATAAGTGGTTTTCAACGATTCTTCGCCTTTGGGCAAAGTCCTGATTGATATCATAGGCTTCAAAAAACAATCAATGTGTCTTTATATCTATATACGATGAGGGCGAAAGGCCCAGGTGAGGGCAGCATGAAATCACACGCAAGCCTAGGGTGCTTCAGAATACAGGGCCCTGGCTATTTCTTTGGCCGAGAATAACATGGCACGGCTCTGCGTGTAACACCCATGTCCAAATAAATGCTGGCGAGGATTTTCCTCATTTGCTTGAATGCCATATTCCACCAACAGACATTGCCCATCATTGGCACATCGGGTAGTGCGCCTCGTGCATTCCAACCATCGCTCAAACCCATCATAGGGTTCGAAGATCTCACGAAAGTCAACATTGGCTTGCTCCATTTCAGGGGAAACTGGAACAGCATCAGTCCCTGCTACCGCTAATTGCTGCACATAATCACCCCCGGTCTGGTATGGCATCTCCCAAGCCGTCTGAGGCAATTCCATCTTGGACAGCCACCGTTTCCCATCAGATCGAATCATTCGATGATTAACCACATGAAGCAACCGACCAAATCCGTCAGTGTCCCATCCATACCGGACTGACGTGCCTAACGTGACGATATCGACCGAAGCACCTCCCAAAAACCGCTGTTCAACCAATACCTTGTAGAGC
>JBFJON010000239.1:0-3944 GCA_041617575.1 Nitrospirales bacterium
CTTCTTATTGATGAACAAAAACTTTTTTCCTCCCAACTAATTTCCCTTCTCCCACCTTGTGTATAAAAAAAAGGTAGTTCAAAGGAAAGCGGCTATTTCTCGTCCAGTTTGTCATGCTTGCGGAGGCCGACAACCAGAAAAAATGAGGAAAAAGCTTGGTTTCCCGGTTTCGCGGGAATGGCTGCTTTATTTCAGTAAAATTCAGGAATGATGCCAGAGTGTGAGAACGGCAGGTTGGGTCCGAGGACGGAGTGGCGTATCGTGTACATATTGTCCTCGACAGACGAGCCCTGTGGATTCGGCAATGTTTCGGGCTACCGCAGCTTCCGTGGGACTGTGGTTGATCATGACAAACGTCCCCCCAATAACCAGGTTGTTAGCGATTTGAGCGAACAGTACAGTCGGATCGAATAAACTCAACGGCAGGCGCCAAGCCAAAAGAGGTTTGGGTGTAACGAACGGATACCAGGCTGTGATGATTTCTGCTGGTTTGTTGTACTGGCGGTAATCCCTGACTGCATAGTGTGTGTTCGGCAGGTCCTGAATATGGCCATGTGCGTAGTCGATACGGCTTCGTCCGTTGCAATAGAGGCGGTGTCCGTCTACTTCAATGCCGACAAGGTGTGATGGGTGGAAAAAGGTTTGGAGGGCCGCCGCATAGGCGAAATTGCTGCTGCCCACATCGCAGACTTGTTGGTGTTGGGGAATCCTCCAATTCAGCGTCTGACGGGCACGATCAAGCAAATCCAAATATCCATAGTTAAGTAGCGTAGTTTCCGGATGGTAGCGCATTTCAAACCGCGCTCCATACATTGCCGCGAGTTTTTTTATGCAAGCGCGTTGTGAGGGGGTAAGATTGAGGTCAGCGCCAATCGGTGTTTCTCGATAGGTGCCTCGTGACCAACGCAATGCCTGAGTGGCTTCGTACCAGAAGCGGTGGTAGCCCGATCGTAGTCGATCGGTAAGAGTTATTCCTGACGTTGTCGTCTCTTGAATATCGCGCACAGTAGGCTTGCTTCTTCCGGTGAACGCACGTTTGGCTTGTTTTACTAGAATGTTCATTGTCTTCGTTCTTTCTTATCGGTCTCCTCTGTTCTCCTCTTAATGGTCTCTCGGACCTTCTTCCACATATCGGTCATAAAATCTGATTCTTTGTCAACCAAATGGGAATCCATGAATTTGGTGCTGTCGACGACAAGAGGATCAGGTTTGCCGTAAGAGGTCGAAAGAGGTTTTAGCAAAGTGGGCGATGGGTTTCGAAGGTCTGATTTGGTAGAGCTTGTTATTCTAAGGGGATCAATATTTCAAGCCCGCCCATAATGTCATTGAGTTTGAAATCCCGTTTGGAACTTTTTTCATGGGCATTGTGGCAGTTGACGCAGGCCCGGCTCACGGCGCGATCAGGGAAAATAGCTTGATAATACTTCCGCTGCTCCAATTCAATTTCTTGTTCAGCTACTTCTCCATAAGTCATGACTTGCTCTAACGCCTGCCGTTCCTTCTCCGATTCTGGAGCGTTTTCTTGATTGATGGGCCACAAGCTGACTAGCCGATATCGAAAAGGCTTTCCGCGCACTTGCAGCCCTCGTGAGGATTCTTTGAAGAACTGCGCGGGGAGCGGCAATGTGCGTTCTTCTCGCCACTTTTCCGTGGCGTTCACGATTAACATCGCTTTCATTCGCTCAACAACATGCTGGGTATAAAAGGTCCGATCAGCTTGAAGAACAGCATGCAGGTAATCGGCGACCACCCGAATCGGGAGGCCTGTGCTGGGCGCGGTCTTCATGCCAATACCCCAGCCAACCAAAAGGCCTATAAGCCCTGTACCCAATGCGATAAGGATGGTTTTTCCGCTCATGTCTCCTCTATTTGGAAGACGGGAAGGAATACTGATTCCAAGCCCTGTGGCAAAGTGTTTGAAAGCATAGCTCACTCACATCATAGCAATACCGTCTCGTTCTCTACTACCACATTTTTGGGGATTCACGGTTTTGAAGATTTGACAGTCAGATTCCCTGGGTGTAGGTGGAATGTTTTTCCTCAAGACCTGCTATAAGACCATGGACAGGTGGTAAATGAATTTCGTAGGCTCCTCTTGTTGGGTTATGCTTCCCTGAGAATGGGAAGGTCAGCTGTGCCTCGATAGAATACTCCTTCGAACCTTATGAAATTCACATCCCTTTTTTTGAATCTTCCCATCGCCAAAAAACTTCTTTTTGTCTCGGCAGTGCCCATTTTGGCGGTTTTGATATTGAGCCTGGTGACGTATAAAAGTGTAGAGACGTTTTCTCTTGACGAAGATCGTCTGAATGAGGTTTATCATATTCAAAGCGCCTCAGCAGAATATATGCGATTAATTGTCGATCTTGAGACGGGGTTTCGGGGGTATGTCCTTACCCAGCAACCCCAATTTTTACAACCCTATCAAGCAGCGAAACAGCGCGTGTTTGCGTTGGGAACGTCGCTTCGGCAAATGGTGGAAAAGGATGAATTGCAACGCCAACTTATCGAATCGGTACAAGCCAATGTCGAACATCTTATGTCGGATAAGGATGACTTGATCGAACGAGTGAAGAATGGCAATCCCGAGGCAGCTTTGGAATATATTGAGGCCGAGCAGGGTCGCTTGCTGATGCTGGCCATTCGTGAAGAGATGGCCAGATTTGATCGTCAAGAGATCGCGCAGTTGCAACGGGCATTAGAAAGTAGCTCTCAAGATCGTTCGGTGCTTATGAGCGTGGTCGTGGGCGGAGGGGCCTTTGCCTTGATTTTGATGCTGCTTCCCATACAACTCATTGCCCGATCTATTACCGGACCATTAACGACCTTGGTCAAAACCGTGGAAAATTTCTCGGGTGGAAGAATGCCGACTGTGCCTGTCCTGAACAGAAACGATGAAATTGGAGAGTTGACTCGTGTGATGAATACGATGGGTACTCAAATTGATCAGCATATCCAACAGATCGAACAGTCGGAACAGGAATTGCGGGCGCTGAATCAGGATGTCACATCATCCGAGGCCAAATACAGGGGTATTGTCGACCATGCACCAATTGGAATCTTTACCGTCGAACAGGGCCGGGTCATTTTTAGCAATCGGCAGAATTGGATATTGGCTGGTCGAGATCCTGATAACCCATTGGACCCGGAACAAATGTGGGAAGCATTGCATCCCGAAGATCGAGAGGACGTTCAACGAGCCTTTCACGATGCCCGGACACAAAGTGAGCCTTTCGAAGGTGTGTTCAGATTTTTACATCCAGATGGAGCGGTGCGGCGGGTCTTGAGTCGGGCTGTTCCCATCAAGGATGAATCGGGTCAGACCATCGTATATCAAGGGTTTAATGTTGATATTACCGCGCTGGAACTCATGCGGACGCAATTGAGTCGGTCGGAACGGTTGGCGACGCTGGGGCAAGTGGCTGCAGGTATCGCGCATGAAATTCGGAATCCGCTGGTGGGGATTGGGTCCACCGCTTCTTTGTTATTAGAAGATTTTGAGGAAGGTGATTCTCGAAGGAATGACTTGACCACTATCTTGAAAGAAACGCGGCGTTTGGATCGCATTGTCAATCAAATCGTCGACTACGCTCGTCCGAAAGATTTTCTCCCGGTTGCGTTTCAACTCGAGGATTTATTAAAAGAATCCCTTCAGGTCTTGTCTCATCCACTACAACAAAATGCCATTCAGGTATCTCATCATTGTCCAGACCACTTGAGTGCCCTCTATGCCGATAGAGATCAACTGAAACAGGTGCTGTTGAATATTTTACAAAATGCCATTGAAGCCATGCCGGGCTCTGGAACCCTTCGCGTCTCTATTCGAGAAGAACCATATGAGCATGAACCGGGTGTTCGATTGAAGGTGGAAGATTCCGGTAAAGGTATTGATCCCAATGTTCTTTCTAGAATTTTCGAGCCGTTTTTTACGACGGGGAAACATC
>JBFJON010000240.1:0-3934 GCA_041617575.1 Nitrospirales bacterium
CGCTTGGTTCTCCTGGTGCCAAATGGATAAATGAATGCGCGACAAAGGACACGATGACCAACAAAATTAATCGTTGCCCGATATTACGAAGAATAAAATTCCACATATAGGTTCCGAAAATATTTCGAGACTAAAATAACAGGTCCATGATTCGCAGCCCTTTTCACTGTCATTCCTGCAAGGATCTGGCAGGAATTTTTCCTGAAATTCTAAGAGATACCCGCCTATAACCTGCGGGCGTGACGAGACTTTAAGTGCATTCCCAATAGGTCATTAAGTACGTCTCCTTCACTAAAAATCCGGAGTGAATTCCAGCTTTCGCCATTTGTGAAAATGAAAAGTAATATCTCCGCTCTTGATGGGATAAATCTTTTTGTACTCTTCTTGGCCATCGGCGCCTTTCTGCACCAAGACAATCTTTTTATCCAACACCCTCGTACTTAATGGTGCATACAAGAATGTATAGGGTTGATCCTCGTGGATCAATCGATGCAGTTCGTGTGTGAGTTGACGTTGTCGATCTCGATTATATTCTTGTCGAATGCGGACAATGAGTTCATCGGCTCGTTGACTTTTATACCCGACAAAATTGAGTTGTTGTGGCCCCGCCTGACTGGAATGCCAAATCTGATAAAGATCAGGATCAATTCCCATGCTCCATCCTAGCACCACTGCATCAAAGGCCCCGGTATTGACAAAATCCCCCAAGAACACGGCCCACTCGAAAACCTGGGTGTTCACTTTCACCCCGATTTTTTTCCAAGCATTCTGCGCGATCGTCATCAGATTTTTTCGAATGGGATTTCCGTTATTCGTAATTAAATTGAATTCGAAAATCTTTCCATCCTTTTCAAGCCATCCATCTCCATTCAATTTCCATCCGGCCTTCAGAAAGATTGATTGCGCCCCTTGGGGATCGTAGGGAAGCGGTTGAATGGATTGATCATACCATTCGGTGTTTTTGGGGTAGGGGCCAGTCGTCCGTTCACCCTCTCCATACATCAGATATTGAATGATTTCACCAACATTGATTGCCATCCCCAAAGCTCTCCGAGTTTCCGCATCAGCAAATAACGGCTTTCGATTGTTATAGCCAATATAGGTATAGGCAAAGCCCAAGCTGGAAAACCATTGATAGGTGGGATCGTTTTTATAGCGGTCGACCTGATGGGGTTGAGCCCCATAAAAGTCGATAGCCCCGGTGCGAAACTCCACTTCTTGTGTGAAGAGTTCCGGAATGATCCGCATGAAATAGTCCTGATATTGCGCTGGGCCCTCCCAATACTCATCAAACCGTTGGAGATGAATAAATTCATCTCCCTGCCATTCCACAAATCTAAAACGCCCGCTGCCAATTGGATGCCGATTGAATTGGCTCTCTCGCATCCCAAAAGTTTTTTGTGCTTCTTCCGATAAACCCCGCTCTTGTTTTTCACGAGTCAATGACGCGTCATTGAGAAGGTGCTCAGGCAGGATGCCCATCGTCCAAGCATTGATCGCAGGGGAATACAGCCGCTTATAAATGATTCCCACCGTATAGGGATCTACGATCTCCACAGTTTTTATTGGTTCGAAATCCGGTGTCCGTGGCGAGAGATTTTTGGGATTCATAATGGCTTCGTAGGTGAACTTCACATCGCCGGCATCAAATACATGTCCATCATGAAAATTCACGCCCTGTCGAAGATGAAACACAATGGTCGGATTGTGTTCCCCAATGGGAAGGATTTCGGGAAATTTCGCACGAAGGGCTTGCTCGGTTTCCTTACTGAGTTCTTTTAGAGGATGAATCATCTCATCATAAGGAAAATGGTCAAAATAATGCTCCCCTATAATCGGTTTGAGACGATCAAACAAATCTTGGTCTACCTGGGAAAGGGCGAAGGCCACTCGTTCCGGAACCTTGACCGTCACGGGTACGTCTTGGAGCTGCGGCCTGCCTTCTGCATTCGGTAATAATAGTGAAAGAGTTTCTTCCCTTTGCATAGCCGGTAACAGTTCAAGCGATTGCACATAATCTTTCAAGCCTTCCTCTGCTCCTATTTTCCATGCCTCATGAATTTTTTGAAAGAGCTGTGCTCCCGTCACTTCTGTTCCATCAGGAAACCGCTGATGGGGGTTAACCGCCAAATACGCCCGTTCGGTAATCTGCCAATCGGTTGCCAACCGACCCCGTAAGTCTAGATTCTCATCTAAATCCAAGAGTCCTTCAAACACTTGACTGACAATACTAGAGCTGGAGGAATCGGCATTCAAAATAGGATTGAGGATCTTGGCATCGCCAGTCGACCCCTCAATATAGGTCACCAGACGATCCGGGTTTCCCGCCGCTTGATTTTCGTAGGTTGGAACCCAGAAATAGGATTGAACTAGCAGGAGGACCAATGCAAGAGGTATGAACAGAAGGAGTCGTTTAACAAACATTATTTTTCAGGGATGCTCAAAGAAAACCGATATATTTCAATGGTATCAAGAACCTTCAGGGGATGCCATTACTGATTATTGTTATCCACAGTCACTTGATTGCCCACCACGGCCTGCAGTTAGAAGTAGGATTCAACAACCAGTGCATTTTTGCCTTGCAGTCTTTTTTTTTGCTTTCGCTAAGATCAGTGTTCCTTATCTTTGACAATTTGCATTGTACCGGTGCGGTAATGAATGCTTCCAACAGTTTTGCTCGCCAGCAAGCTTGTCTTAGTCCCTGTCCAATGCCGGAGGTCAAATCTTTTTATTTTCAAGCCTTCCCTCATCAATTCCGGATGAGCTCTGTGTCCTATTCGTCTTTATTTTTCTCCAAATATGACGTTCAAGACGCAGAATGGTATTTCCGGGATAGTCTGTTGAAGGAGGGTTTTTCATGGAGGACAGATCTCATTCACCCACTGTCTTAATCGTTGACGACCATCAAGGTCTGATTTCTCTCATCCAACGGTGCCTCTCTCGAGAAGGGTTTCGCACCGCCTTCGCTCATAGCGGCAAAGAAGCTCTCACGTGGCTCTCAAACCATCGGGCTGATCTTCTTCTTCTGGATTTGCAACTCGCCGACATGTCCGGTGAAGATCTTATCCACCATCTCAAACAACGCGCCCTCACGCTCCCATTTATCGTCGTCACTGGTCAAGGCGACAAACGTCTTGCCGTTAAAATGATGAAACATGGCGCTCGCGATTATTTCATTAAAGACAGAAGTCTCATCGAGATTCTCCCATCAATTGTGACGCAAACGTTTGAGCAGCTCCATCAGGAGCAGCGGCTCAGGCTTGCCGAGGAGACGTTATGCGAAGAACGCGACCGCATGGCCATTACTCTGTCCTCGATTGTTGAAGGCGTCTTTACGACCGACAGGCGAGGATGCATCACCTATATGAATGGCATGGCAGAAGAGTCGAGCGGATGGAAGCAGCGAGACGCCATAGGACGATCGATTGAAGAAGTCGTGCGATTTCTTCCTTCTGGTGTGAACGAAGAATACGACCATCCCGTCACTCATGTTTTAGTAGTCGGCGCTCCACTTCTTCCGCTTGCTCATTACCCCCTGTTCGATCCGGTCCAAGGAGAACGACCCGTTGTGTATAGTGTATCCCCTTTACGACGATCAGACGGCAACCTCTTAGGAGCTGTGTTAGTTCTTCGTGATATGACCGAGCGAATCAAATTAGATGAGGAACGTCTTAAAGCCAATAAATTGGATTCGTTAGCCCTTCTCGCCGGTGGCATTGCGTATGATTTCAATAACCTGCTCACCACAATCCTAGCAAATATTTCTATGACAACCTCCTGGGCGAATACCAAGGAGCTTTTATTTACCGTCCTGTCGGAAGCGGAAAATGCCTCGCTTTGTGCGAAAAAACTCACGCAACAACTCCTCACGTTTTCGAAAGGGGGCACTCCTCTCAAAAAACCCTTAGCCTTCCAGCAGGTCATCCCTGAATCA
>JBFJON010000241.1:0-3928 GCA_041617575.1 Nitrospirales bacterium
CTTCACCGGAGTATCCCGTCCGGTACATAGATGAAAAGCAGCGGCTGAGTGTGACCATTCATCAAGGCAAGATTCAAAAAGTCACGCTCTGGGATGATTCAACTGGGTTGGCCTTTTTACCTATGACATCATCCGGAGAAGCGAAAGCCGACGGGCGTGGGGCCAAAATCCTTGGGCAAGAACTCCATCTCTATGATGGTAACGAACAGCATGTCGTGAACGTACGGGAATCATGGCAGCTCGCAACTCCTGCCCTTTGGCGTGATTGGAAAGCCCCTTCAACGTCGTGGCGAGAATGTTTTCCGCAAGGTCCGCCATCGCTCTCTCCGTCCCAAGCCTTTTCTGCCGTACTGCTCTATCCGGATAAGTCCCAAATTATTGGTGAAAAAGAAAGCCAGCCCTTTATCTTCAATTACCTGGACGATTTTCTGGAAGAACAAACAGAGTTGCGCCAATTTCGGGAAATGGCTGATCAGGTGTTCTTGGCACGGTGCGAGGCAAGCCTTGGGGCTTGTCTAACATATGAGCGGCCGCAATGGCATACCATCTGGTACGAGTGGCCGGAATTTGCCCAAAAACATGCGCAACAAATTTGGAACACCTTAAACCGTAAGAATACATTAGCTTGGATATCGCATTTCCAATTTTTCCCATTGAATCAACAGGCCATCACGAACACATATTCACCTTTTGATTGGATGAACGTGTGGATCCCGTTCTCTGTTTATGATGATCTTAAAGAATTAAGACAATGGAGTTGGTTTCTTGCCAATCATCTTGTTCCGGGAGGAATTGGATGTGTGGCAGGCCCAGCGGCCATGGGCCATTTATTCAAAGAACACAACCTCTCTGTGGTCCATGCTGAACATGGAGAATCCTTACCAACCTTCAAGATTCATCAGGCGATTCTTCAGGCTGGCAGGCTCCATCCGGAATTGATGGTTTGGATCATTCAACAATCCTAACGTCTGATTAATCCATAGCAAAACAACTTTTCCTCGGGAGGCATGGTGATGAACGAGCAGGAGAAACAGTTAGTGGTCATGGCCCATGCCCTGGCACATCAAGAGAACGAGATTCAGTATCTCAAGGCCTTACTAGTTGAAAAAATGAAGATGAAAATAGAAGAGTTTCAGCAGGAGCAAGACGAGTTTTGGACAAAGAGCAAACATTACCGAATCTATGAAACCATCAAAAATCTTCAAACGCTTCAACAGGAGATGGAATCCCTTCCCGAAGATGTCGATCTGGATATGTATCGAGATCATCTTCGCTGGCCAAGCGACCCACCAGATAATCCTCCCTCAGCCTAAAGATCTCTTTGGCTGTTCCTTTCCTCTGACTTAATCACGCTTTTCCAAGGCACCCTCTCGATTTTATTTAGGGGGAATGCAGAAAAATCCCTCAACGCTGCCCTTAGTTCACTATCCTGCTCACCAAGCCTGGGTAACCCTGTGTGCCATTAAACCAGGCGGCCCTGCACCCAAGAGGGCTTTCTTTAAAGCCCCACTCCCATTTGCTATGGGTCTTGGGAAGTGTTATCAAATTGGAAAGTTTTTGTATTACCCAACAGTCGAATATTGTTATTATTGTCGGCCATTACCCACTCTTGACAGGAAGGCTCGTCGTGAATAGGATGGGGTAACCTTTAAGACTCATCCAGTGAGGTGAGTAAGGAGAACAACCGAGGATGGCCCTTCACCTGGGCAAATTTTCTAGACCCTTTCACTGCCATACCAGTGAAGGGTTTTTTTGTGTCCATTCGCCTGAAATGTTAAAGAAAAGATTTAGGTAATTTCATGAATTCTATTCAATCCGAACGGGTCTTGATGGATGCCCAAGAAATGTCCAGGGCCTTATCGAGGATTAGTCATGAGATTATTGAGCGGAACAAAGGTTCTCAGGATTTAGCGTTGGTTGGTATTCGCACAGGTGGGATGTATCTGGCCCAACGGTTGGCCGCCCGTATTCAGCAAATTGAACAACGTGACATCCCATTTGGAGAGCTGGATATCACGTTATATCGGGATGATTTATCGATTCGCAAAGATCAACCAGAGATTCGAAGAACCTCAATTCCATTTAACATTTCAGATCTGAAGATTGTGTTGGTTGATGATGTGCTATTCACCGGCCGTACCATTCGTGCCGCCTTGGATGGCCTCATGGATCTCGGTCGCCCAGCGGAAATTCAACTCGCAGTGTTAGTGGATCGGGGTCATCGACAACTTCCCATTCGTGCCAATTATGTTGGAAAAAGTATTCCCACTGCCCGCGAGGAAAATGTCCAAGTCTTTTTTGAAGAATTAGGGCAGATCGACCGGGTCTCTATTATTGCTGAATCACGCGATCTATGATTTGGAAGCGCAAAGACTTACTGAGCATTGCGGAATTATCAGTTGATGAAATAGAACTGATTCTGACGACGGCGGAGTCATTGAAAGAAGTTGGTGGACGAGATATCAAGAAGGTGCCGGCCCTGCGTGGTAAGACCGTGGTGAACTT
Organism: Nitrospirales bacterium; assembly: GCA_041617575.1. Classification (GTDB taxonomy): domain Bacteria; phylum Nitrospirota; class Nitrospiria; order Nitrospirales; family UBA8639; genus Nitrospira_E. Next base: position 2,506 of record JBFJON010000241.1, read on the forward strand.
GTTCTTTGAGCCCAGCACTCGGACACGAACCTCTTTTGAATTGGCGGCTAAGCGAATGAGCGCGGATGTCATTAATTTTTCCCCATCGACTAGTAGTATGGTCAAGGGGGAGACACTCATCGATACGGCACGAAATATCGAGTCTATGCAAGCAGATATTATTATTCTTCGGCATTCTTCTCCTGGCGCAGCGGTACATTTAGCCCGATTTGTTCAGTCTTCGGTGATTAATGCCGGAGACGGGTGGCATGAACATCCCACTCAAGCTCTATTAGATGTGTTTACTATTAAAGAAAAAAAGAAACAGATTGAAGGGCTCGCCATTGTGATTGTTGGAGACGTGGCTCATAGCCGTGTGGCACGATCAAATATTGCCGCCTTAACGAAACTGGGGGCTGAGGTACGCGTTGTAGCGCCACCGACCATGTTGCCACTGAGCGTGGAACGACTTGGCGTCAAAGTTTTTTATCGATTCGACGACGCTCTAATTGAAGCGGATGTCATTATGATGTTGCGTTTACAGCGAGAAAGACTTGGGCAATCCTTGCTCCCGAGTACGCGGGAATATGCCAACTTATTTTGTCTGACTGTAGAACGACTCAAATTGGCCAAGCCCGATGCGATCGTCATGCATCCAGGTCCTTTAAATCGAGGAGTTGAAATCTCACCGGCTGTCGCAGATAGTCCTGCTGCGGTCATTTTAGATCAAGTCAGCAATGGCGTATCCGTCCGGATGGCCATGATGTATTTATTGTCAGGGGCTTCTTAATTTTTACCGAAAACGAGAATAATGAACAACCTATCCTTGAATCAACCTGAATTCCCAACCGTCTGCATTCAGGGTGGAACCGTCATTGACCCTGGTCATGTGAATGGACGAGCTGATGTCCTGATCCAAAATGGGAAAATCGTGGAAGTGGGCTATCCCCTCAAGCATTCTCTAAAACAGGATGATTCCGTTACCGTTCTCGATGCGAGTGGGTGGATCGTCGCTCCTGGACTTGTGGACCTTCATTGTCACTTGCGGGAACCGGGGTTTGAATATAAGGAAACCATTGCAACCGGTTCGGCCTCAGCAGTAGCTGGAGGGTTTACATCAATCTGTTGTATGCCCAATACGCAGCCGATCAACGATAATGAGGCCATTACACAATTTATGTTGACCAAAGGTCAGGAGGCGGGGAAAGCGCGAGTTTTCCCCATTGGCGCCATTACCAAAAATTCGGATGGCGAAGAACTCGCTAACATAGGTGAACTCGTTGGAGCCGGCTGTGTGGCTATTTCTGATGATGGGCGTCCTGTCATGAATAGTTTAGTCATGCGCCGCGCGTTGGAATATGCCAAAGCCTTTGGGGTTCCTGTGATTGATCACTGCGAAGATTTGCATTTGACCGATGGCGGGTGCATGAACGAGGGCGTCGTC
>JBFJON010000242.1:0-3912 GCA_041617575.1 Nitrospirales bacterium
CGTCGGTGAGCTGCAGGATCTTGTTGAGCGAGCCGCGCTCCTTGAACGACCCGGTCATCTGCAGGTTCTCCAGCTTGAGGAACGTGCGCAGTCCGGTCAGCTTGGAGAACATCTCCGAGCACGCGCATTAAGGCCGGACTATTTCCTAAAATTTCACCAAAGTGCTGAAGTTCATGTAACTCTTCTTTGAGGAATTCCGTTTCAATCGTCAAGGATCGAATTTTTTGTTCGGCTTCCAGTCGTTCGTTCACATTGCGAAGGATCAAGGTATAAAAGGCCTTTCCTGCCATCTGGAATTGGGAGAGTGTGGCCTCAGCAGGGAATTCCGTGCCGTCCGTTTGGAGAGCATTCAGGCCACCTGGAATCCAGAGGGATCGCTGGCCTTCAGGTTTTGTTTTCAAATCGTTGATGAGGATCCGTAATTTCTCCCGGTCCTTCTGGATAAGAGAATGGTAAAAATTCTTACCAACGAGATTGGTCGCTTCACATTGAAATATGTTTTCGGTGGCCGGATTGATGCGGGTGACTTGAAGCTGTTCATCCAATTCAATAATCGCATCCATCGCACTGTCCACCAAGCGTCGTAACTTTTGTTCCCGTTCCCGTGTGGCGGACTCTGCTTGGAGCCGCTGGAGTTCGGCCGCAGCACGGGAGGCGAAAATACGGAAAATGGCTTCCACGCGGGGTTCGGCGGGCATGGGTTGGAGGTCCATCACGGCCAGATGGCCAAGAATTTTCCCACTGGTATTGGTGAGTGGCAGCCCCATATAACTGGCTGCTTTAAGCCCAGCAATATCCGGATCGATAGGGAAGAGATTCAACAGGTTATCAGGAAAATGAATGAGTCGTGCTTGATCAATGACCTGCTCGCAGGGTGTGCCGGCAAGGTCCATTTCCCAATCCTTCAGAAACGACCCGTTCAAATAAAAAGCCAAAGCCTTTAGCCGTCGGGATTCAGGAATATATTCTGTCACCCATGCCGCATGGATATGCAGGGCTTTCGATAGATTTTCTACCAAGGTTTCAAAAAATCGTTCACCAGTTTCGATTGCCGTCCCCTCCAGAATGGTCCGAAGTGCAGTTTCTTCGTCGAGGTCTGTAAAGGGTTGATGAAAATTTTCTTGCATGATCGACTCCAACTTGGGTGTATCACACTCTCTCTATTGATGGCCGGCCCCGTGGCAACGGCTCGACGCGGCGATCTAATTTCTTGGCCAGGCGATCTTTAAACTTATCACTCCCCAGTACCCAAGCTTTATTGGTTGCCTCTCGGATGGCATCTAATGTCTCGCCGCTCAGGTGGTGGCGGAAAAGAGCCCGATAGGCTTGTTGCCGAGCCGTTGCCGTGCCGCCCAATCGCTGGTAGAGGCTATGGGGAGTCAGGAGTGGATCTGATTTTCCCTCAGCATGATAATGATAACTTGACCATCGATAGTCGCGAGGATGTCGCACTATCTCGGCACGCACGGGATTGAGTTCAATGTACCGACAACAGGTCAACAGATAGGCCTCACTCTCAATCACCGTGGCCCGGTAACGCCCTTCCCAAAGCGTTCCAGTCCGATCATGGGTTGCATTGAAATACTGGACATAACGTCGGCCCAATGATTGAAAGGTCTTTGGCAAGCTATCCTGGTGGGTCGGGGTGACCAAGAGATGCACATGGTTGGTCATCAGGACGTAGGCATGAATGGCACATCCATGGCATTGGGCGGCCTCCTTCAGCCCGTCTTTATAAACATTATAATCGGTGATTTGATTGAACAGGATTCCACGATTGTTTCCTCGTTGAATGACGTGGAGGGAGACACCAGGGACAAAAAAACGTGGTAATCTTGCCATAACTGCTCCTTTTACAGGGGACATTTTGTAAGGCAGGAGCCTACCAGGTATTATTTTACAAAGTCGAGTCTGACCCCTAATTAGAAATCCGTCGGATGCTTTCTTACTGCAAAGAAGAGGGAAAAGAAGAGGGATCAGGAGGGAAGGGAATTGTTGAGTTCTTCTAGATTTTTGATCACGAGCAAATCGCCATTGATAGTCGCGACGGTGATGCCTTCTGCACAGATGGATCGGCATTTCTCAAAGTTTTTCTCTTGCTCAAGCGACTGTGCCAGTGCAAAGTATGCCGCAGAATAATTTGGTCTGACCTGAATGCATTGCTCTAAAGCGGGAATGGCTTCAGCCCAATTTTTGTCACTCATATAGGCTTTCCCTAACCCGAACCAGAGGGTTTCGTCCTTGGGATCTAGCTGTAAAATTTTTTTAAATTGTTCGATTTTGGGATTGCCCATTGCGGAAAATTTTCTTCAGTGATGACTATGTCTGACTGATAATGCGTCTTAACCTTATCATGGGTTCCATTGCGTTGTCTAAGAAAATGGGGCTATGGTAAGATTGGTCTTCCTCCCTGATTTGAACCAAGAACAGACGGGCATCGTTGGATTTTCTCCCCTATTCAAGTTTCACATTTCCACCCTGAGCATTGTTAAACATGGGACGCGTCGGCTTTGTGTATGATCCAAAGTATTTGGGCCATGACATGGGTCGGAGTCATCCGGAATCTCCTGAGCGACTTCGAGCGATTTGTGCTCAATTACATTCGTCGGGTACATGGTCCCGCTTGCATCACCTTACGCCTCGTCGTGCCGAACGACAATGGATTGAACTCATCCACGACTCGTCATATGTCGATAGTCTTGAACGACGTTCTCCCAAGGAGGGCCATATTTCATTGGATCCTGATACGTCAATGTCTCCTTGCACGTTGGATGCGGCCTACTTAGCAGTAGGGGGAGCGCTTGTCGCCGTTGATGCTATGATGAATGGCGACATTGATCAAGGCTTTTGCGCCCTACGGCCTCCGGGCCATCATGCTGAAGGAAATCATGCGAAGGGTTTTTGCTTTTTTAACACTGTGGCTATTGCTGCACGGTATATTCAGCAACAGTATGGGGTACATCGCGTGTTGATTGTGGATTGGGATGTTCATCATGGGAACGGGACCCAACATGCATTTTATCATGACGCATCGGTCCTGTTTTTTAGCACGCACCAATTTCCCTTTTACCCTGGAACAGGACGAGCGACAGAGATTGGAGAAGGCCCGGGCAAAGGATTGACGATCAATGTTCCGTTTGATGGAGGACAGGGAGATGACGAGTATCGAGAAGTATTCCAAAAAGTGCTCGTACCGGCTGCGGACATATTTCAGCCTGAATTTGTGCTGATTTCCGCAGGGTTTGACGCTCATCGAGACGATCCGCTCGCAAGCATGGAACTGACGGAACAAGGGTATGCGGAATTAACGAGTATGGTCGCATCCATCGCCACGAATTATTCCAAGGGCAGAATTTTGGCATGTTTAGAAGGTGGGTATCATTTGCAAGCGCTGGCCGAATCGGTCGATTCTCATCTTCTGGCCCTATTGGATAATTAATGCCATGAAGCCTAAACGATCATCGCGTCTACGAGGCTGGTTTTTTCTCATTTTATTTGGGGGAATTGGAGCCTACTATTTTTACACGGAAGTGCGTCCCGTGGTGAGTTTTGGTTTGCGTGAGGATTATGCTCATGCCATTCCCTACCAGCAGATTCCGGTCGGGCTGCAGAGTTTGAAAGCCGAAGAATGTGGACAATGTCATGAAGAAATTTATCAAGAATGGAAGTCGAGCATTCATGCCCAAGCGTTTCATGATCCGTTTTTTCAGGCGTATTGGAAAAAGGATAAGAATATTTGGGTATGTTTGAATTGCCATACACCCTTGGAAAATCAGCAGCCCACGCTCGTTCAAGATATTCCACGTGGACGAGTGGAGAAGGCGTTTGAAATTCCCAATCATAGGTATGATCAGGAGTTTCAACAGGAAGGGGTCACCTGTGCGGCCTGTCATGTTCGAGATGGGAAGATTC
>JBFJON010000243.1:0-3909 GCA_041617575.1 Nitrospirales bacterium
TGGCGATGAACGCGGGGAGAAATCCCGACCCAGCAATCGGGAATTCTGTGAAAAACTGATGCAGAATTATATTCTTGATTCTTATTCCTTGTAAAGCTAATCCAACCAAACCCTTCAATTGTGTGTGACGACCAATGAAACCAGCGCGCTATACAACTTGACAACTTTTTTCACCTTCTCCTAGTATCGAAAAGCATTTATTGAGAAAACCAATCGCCTCGTCTTCCTTCAAAATCAAGCTCATGAATAAAACGTTCAGATGACATCATCAAATCCAGCAGTTTTAGCCGCTCCAACTATGTTTATTAATGAGTGCTCCTTCCTAACTAATCCTTATTCTTGTTTTCATAGGGATTTCTCAAAAGCTCGCATAGCATGCTGCTCATTGTCCATAATCATGAATCCCTCGGATAACCGCATATGACCGAAGACATTTCTGATCTCTCAACGCCTTCCATTGAACATATCCCCGATGAATTACCGCTTCTGCCGGTTCGTGATATCGTCATCTTTCCATACATGGTTCTCCCGCTTTTCGTAGGCCGAGATCTTTCCATTAAGGCCATCGAAGCAGCCCTTTCCTCTGATCGGTTGCTTTTTCTCACTACTCAGAAAAACCAAGAAACCGACCAACCCTCCTCAGCTGATCTTCATCGGACAGGAACCGTCGGGGTCATCATGCGCATGCTGAAACTTCCTGATGAGCGCATCAAAATATTAGTTCAGGGCCTAACCAAAGCCCGCATTCAAGACTTCACCCAATCCAGCCCATATTTCTCAGTTCATATCGAAACCATCACGGAAAAGCCTGTTCCCCTTCCTTCCTTAGAACATGAAGCCGTTATTCGGTCAGCTCGCGAAGGCTTAGAAAAATTATTGGGTTTGGGCAAAGTCATTATGCCTGATGTCCTCACGGTCATTGAAAATCTTGATGATCCGGGACGTCTCGCCGACATCATCGCCTCCAATCTCGGGCTTAAGATCGACATGACCCAAGAAGTGTTAGAAATTGAAGACCCTTTGTCCCGCCTTAAACTTGTGAATGACATTCTGGGAAAAGAGCAAGAAGTGTTGTCGATGCAACAGAAGATTCAAGCCGAAGCCAAAGGCGAGATGGATAAGACCCAACGAGAATATTTTCTACGCGAACAACTCAAAGCCATCCAAAAAGAATTGGGAGAGCTGGATGATCGTACGGAAGAAGTTGCGGATTTTCGTCATCGCATCCAAGAAGCTAACATGCCAGAAAAGGTACATAAAGAGGCCGAAAAACAACTCAAACGCCTAGAAAAGATGCATCAAGATACGGCCGAAGCGGGTACAATTCGCACTTATCTCGAATGGCTCGTCGACGTGCCATGGAGCCGGCGTTCAACGGATAATTTGGATATTGGCCGAGCCTCCAAGGTTCTGCATGAGGATCATTACGATCTGGAACGGGTCAAAGAACGGATTTTAGAATATTTGGCCGTTCGTAAACTCAAAGCCAAGATGAAAGGGCCGATCTTGTGCTTTGTCGGACCACCCGGAGTGGGTAAAACCTCCTTAGGAAAATCCATTGCGCGAGCCCTTGGGCGAGAATTCGTACGCATGAGTCTTGGTGGAACACGAGATGAAGCAGAAATTCGTGGCCATCGTCGCACGTACGTCGGAGCACTTCCCGGGCGAATAATTCAAGGTCTTAAACAAGCCGGCACAATCAATCCCGTTTTTATGCTCGATGAAGTCGATAAGATGGGCATGGACTTTCGTGGCGATCCATCCGCCGCGTTGCTGGAAGTCTTAGATCCCGAGCAAAACAATGCCTTCGTGGATCACTATCTTGGGGTCCCAGTGGACTTGAGCAATGTGATGTTCATTACGACCGCCAATTTGACCGACCCCATGCTCTCCGCCCTACGTGACCGCATGGAAATAATTGGAATTCCTGGCTATTCCGAAGAAGAAAAACTCGGTATCGCGCAACGATACCTTATCCCTCGACAATTAGAGGAACATGGCATCACCGGTCAACACCTCCATCTTACCAACACATGCGTGACACAAATCATTTCCCACTATACCAAAGAGGCCGGAGTTCGAAACCTGGAGCGGGAACTGGCCAACGTCATGCGTAAAATTGCCAAATGCATCGCTGAAGGAAAAATCAAGCAATATCGCGTGTCACCAAAAAATCTTCAGCAGTACTTAGGCGTTCCAAAATTTGTTCCAGAGCAGGAACAGGAAAAAGATGAAGTGGGTGTGTCCACTGGACTCGCCTGGACGGAAACCGGTGGGGATGTGTTGTATGTCGAAGCCACAACAAGTAAAGGCAAAGGCCTGTTGACGTTAACGGGTCATCTTGGAGAAGTCATGAAGGAATCCGCTCATGCCGCCCTGAGTTATATCCGATCCCAAGCCAACCAATTGGGAATTGACCCGAATCACTTTTCCAAACAGGACATACACATACATGTACCGGCAGGAGCTATCCCTAAAGACGGGCCTTCCGCGGGTATCACCATTGCCACAGCCTTGGTTTCCTGTCTGAGCCAATTACCCGTCAAACGCGATATCGCCATGACTGGAGAAATCACATTGCGCGGTCGCATTCTCCCCATAGGGGGGTTGAAGGAAAAAGTACTGGCAGCTAAACGGGCGCACATACAATCCATAATTATTCCCAAACGTAATAAAAAGGATTTGGAGGATATCCCGAAACATCTTGTGCGAGGGCTGGAATTTATCTTCGTGGAGAACATGTCGGAAGTCCTCAAATCTGCTCTTCGCGCAAAAGGCCGGCAAAAGTTCAAAACGACCACGATACATTCCCAGGCCACTTCCGGGCGCCGCAAAAAGGTTGCGTCCCCTACCACCACCCGGTCACCTGTGCGATAAAAGGTGAGCAAGGCTTCCTGAGCTACGAGAGCTATGTCCCCTATCCGCCGACCGGCGCGTCTTTCGAATATAGGAGAATTTGAACTCATTCAATCTCTCCCTCGTCGATTTTCCACGCAGGGATTTCATCCAACCGTCGGATTGGGGGATGATGCCGCTGTGTTACCCTTGTCTCCATTACAGCAGGTCGTCATATCAACAGACCTTCTTGTCGAAAACGTTCACTTCACACGGAAAACTGCAACCTTTTACGACATTGGGTATAAGGCAGCCGCAGCTAACCTCAGCGATATCGCGGCAATGGGTGCGACACCAACAGCTATTTTTGTTGCCCTCGCCTTACCTCCTTCCCTCACCTATGAAGATTGGCAAGAATTCTATCTAGGGCTTGCAATTCCTTGCAAACGCCATAAGGTTCAACTCCTTGGAGGCGATACCTCCTCTTCTCCCTCAGCATTGTTTATCGCCATCACGATTACCGGCCAGGTAGATTCTGGGCATATTCTGACCCGGCAGGGCGCCAAGGCTGGGGATCACATCTATGTGAGTGGCACACTTGGCGACTCAGCAGCAGGACTGGCCTACCTCAAGAAGTACAAACGTCCCCCCAAACCTTCCACACTCTCGAAACCCATAAAATATTTAGTGCAGCGTCACTTACAACCCACGGCCCGTATTACCCTCGGACAGCTGCTTGCGTCTCAACCCTATGCTTCTGCCGCCCTGGATCTTTCCGATGGATTGTCTGGCGACCTAAGGCATCTCTGCCAACAAAGCCAGGTAGGAGCCCTGGTTCACAGTGGACAGATTCCTATGTCCAAACACATGCAAAGTTATGCGAAACGGATTCGGGCCAATCCATTACAGTGGAGCCTTCATGGAGGAGAAGACTACGAATTACTGTTCACTATTCCTCCCAAGGGGCAGCTAGAACTCGAAAAAAAGGCCAAATTGTGCCGAATATCCATTACCCAAATCGGGATCATTCAACCCAAACGGTTCGGCATCCGAATAGAATATAATGGTAAAACA
>JBFJON010000244.1:0-3908 GCA_041617575.1 Nitrospirales bacterium
GAAAAAGACGTTCTCGCAGCTTTTCATCGATTTTCAGCAAGTGGATCCGTTCTATCAGGGTTTCTGCAACAATCATACCCTCGATTAATAGAATGCGCACAAAATCCCTGTCTTTTTCTCTATATGCCGATAGCTTGCTGGCAGCAAGATCGTGTGCCTCAAGGCACCAGCCAATTTTACCTCTGGTTGATACCTCGTCAACGACCGGCTTTGCTCTGTGTTTCCAACCTTGGGGGAGAGCTGCGGTTTCTTCTAGCGGCAAACCGTGTACATAGAAACCGTGTGTTTGATGAAACAGGGACAGCTCTCCTAATGTGCCATCGATATCCCCTACATTATCAGGTCGATTTTTTGGTTGTACATCCACCTCGATAGAAGCGCAAAGATCTTTGGGAGCATTCGGAAATTCACCGAGGATTGCTTGTGAGCCAAATACCCATATCTCGGAATCTTTAGAGACTTCGCATGCTGCCCTAATTGCATGTTCAAGCTGTTTACGCGTCAATGGTTGTCTCCAAGTCCATTCAGCAGCCGGCTCCGTTCGTCCGAGTTCAGAATCGCAAAAAGGGGATTGCTCTGACGCAAACGATTGGCTCGTTCGCTGGTTGCCGTTAGAAATTGCGATAAACGCCGAATAGAATATGATTCCAAGATATCACGCCATTCTTCAATATCTTTAGTTGCAGATCCATGTTCTTCCTTTAACAAGCGATGGACGTGCTCCTTCGCTCGTCGTATAAGGGAAGTATCATGTTCGATAGCTTCAGCTAAATTGCGCGACACTTCCAGCATGCGTTGATCCCTTTCCTCATGAGTCCGGGGCGTTTTCCACATTTCCCGGCTATATTTGTCGGGTAATGGCAGAAATCCATACAAAAGGATAACCTTGTCGGCCTTTAAATCAGGAAGATCAGCTTTTGTATAACCATTGATCTCAATCGTAAGATCGAAGTCTCGCTCCACCGGATGGAGTTGCTTCCGTAGTCGGTAAATGTAGTTGGCCAGACGTTTCGTTTCATGCAGGACACCCATTAGCATTGGGTCTCCAAATTCATTCGGGAACTCTTGAATCCACGCCGAATGCGGATAAGGCACCAATTTCTCAATTCTTTTCTTGATAGCGCTAAGCAGCGTTTCGTAGCGATCCTTTTCGGATTGAAAAAGCTTCAACATGGCCTTCACGAGCTTATCGGAACGGCGAAGTCCATACTGATGTTTTTGACCCCCACCAACGCGAACGACAAAACCAGATTGAAGGAGTCTTTTTAATGCCTTATGCGCCCCGGGTATTGTAAGTCCAGCACGCTCGGCAACATTTGATTCGGTAAGGGGACCTTCAACATCGTTTGCCATGACTCTGAGCAAGCGCACGTTGGCCTCTTTGCCCAATAGTTCGTTGAGCGGGTTGCGTAAGGAGTTTTGGTTAGATGCAATCGGTCGCATGATCAAGTACTCTCCTGTCGAATAAGCAAAATATCTATAGTTTTATATTATTAACTATAGTTATTTTATATAAACTATAGTTAGAAAATCACATTAACAATGATCAAGCAAAAATGCAAGTGCTTTTAAGAAAAAACCTGTGACTTAATTACCAGTCACTCCACCTAAAATACTCCGAACAGTCTCTCATTTAGTTACAGCGCCTTTTGCTTTAGGCTTTTTCCCCACTGGGGATGCAACTCCATACAGAACGTCGAGTCAGGCGTCGTTTTTTAATGTCGGACGATAGTCAAATTGATCGTTGCGTCAAACATAAATGATATTGGGTTCATCATAAGCTCATAACATGTTTGACAATTCCTGTCTCAAAGGGGTAATACTGTATACCGAATAGAAATTGTAATGAAAATCCACATTTTAGCCTAACTCCTAACCTTGTGAGCCGGGTTATGAGAGGATGTTTCCAAAAAACACCGTTATGAAGTCTCCGAGGGATATGCTCTATGGAGGCTTTTGTATTTTAATACCTGAATAGTTGACTCGCATCTCGGTATTAAACCTTGCAAATAACGAATTGAGACCATCTCATGGCCGAAAAACGCCCCAAACGCAAGCTCAGCGCTATTCTGAGCGCCGACGTCAAAGGCTACAGCCGCCTGATGGGTGTGGATGAAACGGGTACTGTTAACAGATTGAAGGAATACCGTGCCTTGATGACCGATCTCATTCAACAGTATCGAGGACGGGTGGTTGATTCTCCCGGCGATAACATATTGTCAGAGTTTTCCAGTGTGGTGGATGCAACTGAATGCGCGGTGAAGATCCAGGAAGAGCTTAAGAAAAAAAACAGTGGGTTGCCTGATGATCACAAGATGGAGTTTCGCATTGGAATCAACCTCGGAGATGTAATTGAAGATGGTCAAAGGATCTATGGAGATGGTGTCAATATAGCGGCCCGAGTTGAGGGATTAGCTAAAGTAGGTGGGATTTGCATATCCGGCAGTGCCTATGAGCAAGTTGAAAATAAGCTTTCCGCCGGGTTTGAATATCTTGGCGAACACACAGTTAAAAATATTGCCAAGCCAATACGTATCTATCGTGTTCTGATGGAGCCTGAAGCCTCAGGCAAAGCCGTTGGTGAGAAAAGAAAGGCCAAAAGGTGGTTGGCCCTGGCTGTTGCGATTGTACTGATAGCAGCAGTTGGAGGGCTAACAGGCTGGTATTTCTACTTGCGCCCATCAACCAAGATCGAAACCGCCTCTGTGGAGAAGATGGCATACCCCCTGCCTGATAAGCCTTCTATCGCGGTCCTGCCGTTCGACAATTTGAGCGGCGTTCCCGATCAGGATTACCTGGCTGATGGGATTGCCGAAAACCTCATCACCGCCCTGTCCTATATCCCGGAGATATTCGTAATCGCCCGCAACTCGACTTTCACTTACAAGGGCAAAGCGGTCAAGGCCCAGGATGTGGCCGAAGAACTGGGGGTGCGTTATATCCTGGAAGGCAGCGTTCAAAGGGCCGGAAACCGGCTCCGGATCATGGTCCAGTTGATCGACGCCATCACCGGGCGTCACCTTTGGGCCGACCGTTACGATCGCGACCTTGAAGACCTTTTTGCCCTGCAAGACGAAATCACCCTGAAAATCGTGTTCGCCCTTCAGGTGAAATTATCAATCGGGGTGCAAACCCGGCTGACCCGCAAAACGATGCCAGATTTTGAGGCCTGGAGTTATGCCGTCAGAGGATACGGTCACATGATGCGACATACAAAGGCTGATAACGCCTGGGCCAGGGAGTTTTTTGAGCGCGCGCTAAGCCTGGCCCCGGAATATGCCCCGGTTATCGGTGCGCTTGGTTGGACGCATTGGGAAGATGCGCACCATGGATGGAGCGAGACCCAGGGGGAGTCTCTCCTGCGTGCTGTTGAACTTGCCAAAAAGGCCCTGACCCTGGACGACGCCGACCCCATGATCCATGCCCTGTGGGGAGCTATCTACTTACGGCAAGGGCGATATGATCAAGCCATTGCCGCGGGGGAGAAGTCCGTCGCCCTCGGTCCCAACCAGTCATTCCCTCACCTTCTGCTGGGAATGTACCTGTACCACGTCGGCAGGTATAAGGAAGCCCTCCCGCTAATAAGGAAGGCCATGCGCCTCAATCCTTATTATCCTTCCACTTACCTGGAATTATTGGGCGACACTTATCTGTCAATGCAAGCGTATGAGAAGGCAGTCGAGGCATTCAAGGTGTTGGTTGTTCGGGAGCCACAGAGTAAAGTGGGGCACCGGGGTCTGGCTGTCGCCTACATCCGCCTGGGCCGCAAAGAGCAAGCCCGGTCAGAGGTGGCGGAAGTATTGAGGCTCTTTCCCGAATACTCTTTGGAAGCGGCCAGAAAGCAGGCTCAATTGATGAATATGGACCCTGCTGTAGCTGAAAATTATATCGAGGCCCTGCGCGAGGCC
>JBFJON010000245.1:0-3882 GCA_041617575.1 Nitrospirales bacterium
ATCAATATCCGCACGTCACATTCCGATCTGGATTTGGATGTTCTTTGGGAAAGATCGAAAGAATTTATCTAACGAATGTGAGAAAGAATTATGGGGCGACAACAACATCGAGTTTTGCAACCCAAAACTCACATTATCCATTCTTACATCAACAAAGACTGGAACCTTGCGTTAGCTCTAGGAGAAGCGATTGACAATTCTTTCGCACCAAACAAGGGTGGCGCACAAAATATTTGGATCGAATTCCAGAAAAACGCTGTTCTTATTTGGGATGATGGTCGAGGTATGGACAACGTTGACCGTGCTTTCGTTATGGGCGATTCATCTTCTTATAAAGACAGCCAAGATATCGGTTTGTTTGGTGTTGGTTTGACCAATACCGCGATCTGGCTTGGATCTGAATTGGAAGTTCATACCATCAGAAGAGGGAAATATAGTACCCATAAGCAAAATTGGGATGATATCTTGAAAGTTCGTAGGTGGCCTACTGTCAGGGGCAGACCCCAACATGTCAGCCAAGTGCGTTCGGAGTTGATACCGAAACAAATTCGTGATCAAGGCGCTGGCACCTTCATTAAAATCTCAAAATTGCGTAAACAGTCCGGTCGGGCTAAACTTTTTCGCCTCGACGCTCTGCTAACAAAATTGGGCCATTTATTCAGACCTGGTCTTCGAAGTGGGTTGAAAATTCATATCAGACGCAGTAAAGATGCATGGTCTCAGGTTAATCCATACACTCCAATCCACCTTACTAACACCATCACGAAGACGATCACTGTGGACGGTAAACAGGTCCATATTCACGCCGGGATTATGGACCCCACTCAAGTTCAATATGCCAAATTTTTCGTGGGATTTATGCACCGGACTATCAGATCAAGCCACGACTTCTTCAAAGACAAGAACAGCAACAACGTGTATGGCGAAATCACTTTGGGTTCTGGCTGGGACAAGTGTTTCAGTCCAGATAAAACACAAATCGTCGATGGTTGGGAAAATTTGGTCGATGCTGTTTATTCAACGTGTTCGTCACTTTTGGATGAAGCCAGGGAATGGAAAGAACAATTACGATTTGATGAATTGGGTTTGCATTTCAGCAACGAACTGATGGACGCTCTTACGTCTTTGCGCGGTCCGGGAGATATTCCGGCCCAAAAAGCTAAAAAAGGCGGTGAAAGTGGTGGTGAGGGTGGTGGCAAGAAAAAGGAAAAGCGAAAGCGAAAACAACCCGAATCTACTACCGTAGATCCGAACCAGCTCGGTGATGAAGGTAGGGTTCACGATGATAATGGTCGCAGGACCAAAACTGGCTATTACGTTATTAATATCAGGTTCTGTGGTAAGGACCAAACCCAGGGATTTGTGCATTACCAAACAATGCAGCCTGGTATTTTGGATGTTTTCCTCAATAAAGACCATCCAGTTATCGCAGAAGCCAGCAAATCTGGGGCTACAAATGTTATGATGCTGCGGATACTTGTAGCCCAGGCATTTGCGATCCTATTCTGCGACCCAAACAAATTTTCCACGGAAGAACGAGCCTTGACATTTCCTGGTCTTTGTAAATCGCTTTCTTCCGAGCCTGATTTGGATCTAGATGATTCACAAGTTCTTTACTCTGCTGTTTTTAAGCACGTATTGGATGCTATTCTCAAACAGCCGAGCGTTCGTTCCAAATGACATGTCAGAGATACTGGAAGTGATAGCGACGGAATTGCTAGAGGTAGTTCCGGGGGTGACACGAATCAAGAGAGTGGAACCGAAGACCGAGAAAGGCAAGACGGTCAAGGCTCCACCCATGTTCGCACTGACTTATGATGGTGGTCGTCTTCATATGTCGCTCACAGGTTACGACCTAGAGGTCGCACGCCATCGATTCAAGGTCCAAGAACCTCATTTCTTCGACGATCTCTGTCACCTGCTGACCAAGCCTATCGGCACTATATATTATACGGGTTGGTTTGGCTACTACAGGCAAAAGCCCCTCCGTGAATATTGGAGAGATGTGATATTATTGGTACTCAAGGACTTGGCCCCTTCTGGTGAAACAAGAGGCCGAGCTAAACACAAAAAACAACGCCCGATGCTTCCTTTGACAGAGGCATTGAGGCACATTGACGAAGATCAGTACAAACAATTGATGGCTTGGCTTGCTCACGAAGAGCGAACATTTAGTTACGTTTACAGTGGACCGCCTTGGATGTTAGATAGAGCAAAGGCTCGAAAATTGATGAAAAAAGCCTTCAAAGATGGTAAGTGACGGCGATGATCGGGTATACTATCACAACCACGTCCCCGCATTTCGAACCGACCTCTTGCGAGGCCGGAAAGAAACACCTACAAGGCATGATTTGTGTAATCCCTGGTTTGCCCGAGGGTATTGAAGAGCCTGGGTTCTGCGCCGAACGATTGAGGATCGACGTGGTGTTGCTGGACGCAGAGACCCGTCCCGAAATCACTGACGGGTTTGCGTCATTCAAGGACCGTCTGATCCAGTGGGACGATGCCACGTGGCGGATAGTGGAGGCCGACACGATAGACGACGGCAAGCCGGAAGAGATAGTCTTCTTTATAGTGCGAGTTAATGATGTCAAATGATCCTGCCACATTGAGGTTGTACCAACCACCTCACGAACAGGAGAACGACATGCGAGCATGCAAGCACTGCGGCTGCACGATCCAGCCTGAACGTCTGGAGATCTTTCCGGACACCTTCGAATGTGTCAACTGCAGCACGGTCGAGAAGCCACGCGGCATCATGACCACGAACATGAGCAAAGGCTGCGGAGCCGAACTTACAATTCTGCCCGATGACCCGGAGATTCAGAGAATTGCTAACCGTTTCCACAGACGAGGGCGGTAGCTATGCCGATCCGAGTCTTTGAAAATGGCAGATGGCGCAAGGAGACCAAGGAAGAGGTCATGGCCAAAGAAGATATCGAAGGTAACAATCCTTGCGAAAAATGCTGGAAACAAGCCAGACGGCAAGGAGTGCTAGTCTGGCCCTTGAAAGAGAATGTTCGGCACAAACGCTGTCCGAATTGCGGCAGGTCGCTGGGCCGCCTCTAGCTCTGCACAAGGGGATTATCAAGCGCTCAACAGAGAATGAAATCTATATTAGAAGATCTTCTCTTTTGAGTCGCAAATGAAAAATCACCATCTGGATTTGGTTCGTGTCACTGAGGCAGGAGCCATCGCAGCCTCTGATTGGGTCGGTCGGGGCAAAAAAGAATTGGCAGATAAGGATGCTACCGATTCCATGCGTTCACGGCTGAATAAGCTTGATTTCTCCGCAGTCATTGCTATTGGTGAAGGTGAAAAGGATAAATCGTACGGATTGTTCGAAGGTGAAAAGTTAGGGGCCTCTGAAGGTCCGCCCCAATACGACATCGCAATTGACCCTATCGAAGGAACAACACCAACCGCCAAAGGAGGGTATGAGGCGATTTCTGTGATAGCCATGGCAAAAGCAGGAAGCTTTTATAAGGCCAAGGGTTGGTATATGGACAAAATAGCAGTTGGGCCAAAGGTTTTAGCAGCCGAGATCGGCAAGCCGGGATTAGACAATATTCCTGAAATGAATGTTCGTCTGGTAGCCACAGCACTTAAAAAACCAATGGAACATGTTACTGTTTGTGTTATCGATAGAGAACGAACAGAACCACTAGTTTGCCGACTGCGAAGACTGGGTTGTCGCATCAAATTTATCAGTGATTGTGACGTTACAGCTTGTATCGCCACGTGCATGCCCGATAGTGGCATAGACATGTACTGGAGCATTGGCGGTTCTCCCGAAGCTGTTATTGCTGCTGCAGCCATAAAATGCATGGGTGGCTTTCTGCAATGCAGAGACGTCGATGAAAATTTTTTGCCCTTAGATCC
>JBFJON010000246.1:0-3881 GCA_041617575.1 Nitrospirales bacterium
GCCGTCCCGGTCAAAGAGTTATCGGGAACAACGCTCAGCGAGAGTTCCGATCACATTCGCAAGCGCGTCATGCAGGCTCGCCAACGGCAAGTCACACGCTATCATCACGAGAAAACATTAAATAACGCTCAACTCAAACCTCGCCTTGTTAAAAAATATTGCCAATTAGATGAAGCTGGGAAAGCGTTATTGGAGCAAGCGGTTGCTCGGTTGGGACTATCGGCTCGGGCCTATGGGCGTATCCTCCGAGTTTCTCGAACCATTGCGGATCTGGAAGAGTCGGAGACCCTTCAACCCTCTCATGTGGCAGAGGCCATTCAATATCGAGCCCTGGATCGCCCACTTTCTTTCTAAGGACCTGCCATGGAATCCTTCAAAATTTTTCGCTGGTGGTTCATGATTGGCGCCTTAATAGCGCTTGCCGTCATCATGATTCAAGGCGGCGTTCGCGACCTCATGATAGCCCAAGAACCCATTTGGGAAGTGAAGATGGTGGAATTAATCCCCCCAATCGTGGGTGGCGGACTCTTGGGCGGCTGTATCGCGTTAATCCTGAATCGCATTAAGAAGGCATCCCCCGCTCCATAATCACCAAGGTCTCAATTTTCCCAGGAAATTTCCTCTAGCCAGCAGATGCATTCGGTCAGTACAATAACATCGAATTTTATCCTAATTTCATTATAGTTTTTGTGAGAAGGAGGCATTGTGGGCATGGATGTGAAAGTCGGACCACATTGGTATCGTAATTCCAACGGAACAGTCGAAATTGAAGGACTTCCTCAACTTGAATTGGAACTTCGAAAAACAGGATTTGTGCCGGTTCGAGTAAATTTCGCCATTTTTGATTCAGGTGGAAAGCTTCATGCTAAGATTGAAGCCAACTCTCTCGTCATCAATGAACAAGGCGCATACCACTTGGAGCGCTCTGAGAAGGGGCTGATGCTGACCACAACCAGCAACCGGAAACCTGTGCTCGCCATCAATGTCGGGGAAAATAACCAGGTAGAGATTCCAGAAGGCGAGTTTTATACCCTGAAAGGGCACATCTTCAAAATCACCCCTCAGGAATGGTCAGTCGAGAAAACAACGGGAAAGGCAGGAGAAACCGATATGCAGGGACAATCCGTTGCTGTGGGTTCGTAACGAATCAGAGATGTGTTTCTTTATTAAAGCCAATTCAACTGGCTTCTTCATAAATGTGAATATCCAATTAAATCTCGGCTGCCGGAGCATCACAACGGCCTTCGCAAATCGCACACATTCGAGGAGACACTCCTTCACCCACTCTCGCCGGGCCTAACGAGCAATTTAAATCCAAGGCCACCACATCATGCCCCTGGTACGTCCACAACCGGCCACACTTCTGGCAACAATACCAGAGCGTATACCCAGGCCATTCTCGATCACGAACCGCCATCAGTCACATTTCCTCTGAGCTCTGACTCTTTTCAAAAGTGGTTACTCGGACGACAAATTTTCTGACCTTAAAGCTTGAATTTTCTGAGGAATCATTTGTAACCATTCCTCGAATGGTATATCCGCGTCCACTACAATCTCAATTTTACTATTGGCAAGACGACGTACCACACCGGGCCTTTCGGGGGAGAGGGGAATTTCCACAGCCTCACGCGAAATTTCTAATTGATCAGTCAACTCCAAAATCTGCGAAATCTGTTGAAACGAAACGGCCGAAAAGGAACCCACGCACTCCCCTCTTTCTTAGTTGGCTCCAAAATTGTAGGAAGGTCATCCCCTCCTGTCAATGAACCCAAACTCCATCACGCATTTACGAGCTGGCGAACACGCGTGCGAAAACCCGCCCAGCAGCTTCCATATCCTCACGATTGACGTCCAGATGCGTCACTGCACGGAAGGACCGGTCGCCAACCGCATTGAGCAATACACCTGCTTCACGGCAATCTTTGAGTAATTGCTCAGTGGACTTGGAGCACTGCAACACTTGGAACATCACCATATTCGTTTCGACCGATTCCACATCAACCGCCACGCCGGCTATCGCTCGTAGCCGTTGTGCCAAATATTGGGCGTTTTCATGATCTTCCGCCAAACGCGACACATGGTGTTCCAACGCATAGATACCGGCAGCCGCCAAAATCCCCACTTGCCGCATCCCACCGCCAAACACTTTGCGCAACCGACGCAGCTTCTGATTACGCGCAGCATCAGACACTACTATCGAGCCAACCGGCGCTCCTAACCCTTTCGATATACAGAACGTTACCGTATCAAAAGTAGCCGCATACTCTGCCACCGACACCCCGGTCTTCACCGAGGCATTAAATAACCTGGCCCCATCCAAATGCAACGCCAGGCCATGCCGACGAGCAAGATCGGTCAATTGATGGATTGTCTCAAGAGGATAAACAGAACCGCCACCAACATTATGCGTCTGTTCCAAGCACAATAAAGTTGTCGGAGGCGTGTGCAAATCTGGGCGACGAATAGCCGTTTCTACGTCCTTAGGAGATAACAACCCTCGTGTCCCGTGAACACAACTCAGTTGCACACCAGAAAGAGAGGAGGCCGCCCCGCCTTCATAGCGAATGATGTGCGCAGTACTTTCGATAAGCACCTCATCTCCAGGCTGGGTATGCATTCGAATCGACAATTGATTGCCCATCACACCCGTCGGTACAAACAAACCAGCCTCTTTTCCTAATAACTCCGCGGCCATCGTTTCCAAACGATTCACGGTGGGATCTTCGCCATACACATCATCGCCCACATCCGCATTAGCCATGGCTTGCCGCATGCCGGCAGTGGGCTTCGTCACTGTATCACTCCGTAAATCAATCACAGCCATTATTAATCTCCCTACCAGAATATCCTTGTTACGCGGTTACCATTCTAAGCTACGTGTAATCATCACACAAGATTTTCTGTGGTCTTTGCGCTACAATGCACACTAATGAAATTACGCCTCTTAGTCACAGGTGGAGCAGGGTTTTTAGGAACCCATCTCTTGCAACAGGCTCGTAATTTTACTGCAACGGGTACGCTGCATAAAACCGCCGCCACTTCTATCCCTGACGTTTCTTTTCATGTCTGCGACCTGGAACAAGCACAGGAAGTCCGAATTCTTTTGGATCGAGTGCGGCCCGAGATCATCATCCATACCGCCTGCTCCGATCAAGGCGGAAATCTTTCAGCCATTGCCCCGGCCGCTGGCCTTCTCGCCGCACAGTCAGCCGAACGACGCATTCGATTCATCCATCTCTCGACCGATCACGTTTTTGACGGAACGGCAGCCCCCTATACCGAAACCAGCGCACCATATCCGATTCATCCTTACGGCACAGCCAAGGCCCAAGCGGAAGACTTAGTACGTTCGCTCAACCCACAGGCCACCATTGTTCGCACGTCCTTGCTCTATGATCTTCATTCACCTGATCGACAAACGACTCGCCTCATCGACGCCGTAGCCAGCAAGGACTCTTTTCATTTATTTATGGATGAATGGCGCAGCCCGATATGGGTCGAAAACCTAGCTGACGCATTATTGGAACTGGCTACTAAAGACTTTTCGGGACTATTGCATATTGGCGGACCTCAAGCCCTGAACCGGTGGGAATTGGGAATGGAATTACTCGAACATTTTGGTATCAAACCAACAACCAATATTCAAAAGGGAACGATTGAAGAATCAGGTCTGATCCGTCCTCCCAATCTCACTCTCAACTCTTCCTATGCACAACAGATTCTCCATGCCCCTTTACTCTCCCTTTCAGAAGCTCGCAAGAAAGCAAATAGCCAAATAAAAAGCACATAAATAGGGGTCAAGTCTAAATTATTTAATTCAAGTCTGACCCCTTATTTCTCTCGTACTTCTGGTCATTACCTTTTTCAGGAGACTTTCAGGC
>JBFJON010000247.1:0-3867 GCA_041617575.1 Nitrospirales bacterium
GAGGGTGCCTGTCCGGTTGAACCCGAAGTGCCCTGCCCCCCGGTACCCACGCAAGAAGGTGTCGGGGGAAAGAGTATTCAGGTTCCTTTTTTTGGTAATCGGACTCTTCCAGAACTCGGCCTACCGCTTTTTACAATCTTTCTCGGTCTTCTCGATGGATTCAATCCTTGTGCGATGTGGGTATTGCTGTTTCTTCTGGCGTTGTTGGCCAACCTTCGTGATCGACGCAAGATGTTCCTCTTGGCCGGGACGTTCGTCCTGGTCAGCGGAGTCGTGTATTTTGCGTTCATGTCGGCCTGGCTGAATGTCTTCCTATTCATCGGGTATGTTCGCATCATCCAAGTCCTGATGGGTGGACTAGCGGTCGGAATTGGCCTGCTGAATGTCAAGGAATTTTGGGCCTTTGGTCAAGGGATCTCTCTCTCCATTCCTGAATCAGCAAAACCCGGACTCTATGCCCGAGTACGGAAAATTTTAGCGGCGGAACACTTGAGTCAGGCCATGATCGGTATTTTAGTATTGGCCGTCTTGGTCAATATGATTGAGTTCGTCTGTACAGCAGGATTTCCAGCCATGTTTACACAGGTGCTGAGTCAACAGGGTCTGACCACTTGGGCGTATTATGGTTACTTAGGCCTCTATAATCTTGCCTATATTGCGGATGATGCCGTGATGGTCACGATCGCGGTGGTCACACTGAGCCACCATAAATTGCAAGAACGAGAAGGACGATGGCTCAAGTTGATTAGCGGGTTGGTGATGCTAGGGTTGGGTGTTCTCCTTCTGAGCGCTCCTGAATGGCTATGGTAAAGAGATAGGATTGGGAAACATCATCTACAAACATCTCTGAATCCTTCACGTCTCTTAACCGCCGGCAAGCCCCTCTTGCCCTGCATCGGTGGCTTCATGTGAATGTGCCCTCTACAATCATTGAAAACTTTTCTCCGCAACAGACCACGGGTTCCTGGCCAAGAAAGGTTTAGGTGGGATAGGCAATCTTCCGGTAGTGTTCCGCAGAAAATTGGCAGATTGGGCATTTGTCAGGGGGAGTTTCGTCCATCGTGGACCCGCAAATTTGGCAGACGAAGTATTGGTCGGTCTTCTCATCGATGGTCTTGGCGACTTTTTCAAAAAACCAGGGAGCCCACTGCTGAATTTTCATGAGGACATCACGATGCTGCTTCTCAGACTCCCAAGCAAAAGTGGCAAATTTGATCGCATCCTGGAATCCTTCAGGGTTCACGTTCTTGACCATACCTGGGTAAAAGTTATCGATGTCATCCATTTCGTCATTGACAGCCTTCACCAGGTTGTCACTTGTGCTACTCACTGTTATCTGCGGCTTGTTGACCGGGACTATTTCCACCTCGAGCCGAGTGAGAATCTTCGCAAAATTCTGAGCATGGATTAGTTCTGCGGTGGAAAAGGCTGCACATAAATAGGCAATGCCCAGATAGCCATCTGCCTTTGCCTTCCGGCCAAATTCCAGATACTGGTGGTACATCCTGACTTCTCTCTTATGGGCGATCCGAAGGAATTCAATGGTCTTCGGATAAGAGGAGTTGGCTGCCCATGACCTTCTCTTGCCCCATCCCAATCCCAATACCAATGATGCGGCTGTAAATAGTCCTGTGGCCATGATTTGTCTGCGACTGAGGCGTGCGGTTTTCCATGCCTCCGTCGAAAGGCAAGAAAAAGGTACTTTCTTCTGAATGGTCTGCACGGATTCCATCGGCTTTATAAATAGAGAAGTTCCGGGCGCAGATCTGAACAGGTCCTGTTGAAAATCATTCCCTTCCCGATGGTTTGATTGGGCAGTAGTGTTTCGCGGATGCGTGACGTGCATTTGGCTCTCCATAATTCCCTCCGTTTGTCTTTGCACTTGCCGGTTGTGAGGGGGTAGTTCATTGTATTAGGGATGCATTTTTTCTGCCAGCTGGAATGATGAAAGATAATAGAATTCTTGCTTCTCTCAGGTAGCCGGGAAGTCTTCACTTTTTAGGAAGGAGTAGACTTAATTATGTAATCTTTTACGCCGGTGTCTCCCGAAGAAACTGGTCTGCCTGTCGCATTTCACTACAGAATATTTGGCCCTATGCCCTGAAAGGCGCCACCATATCATTGATGGGTCCCAGATCTTCTCAAATCTCTCGTTTTCCTGCTACTTTTCGACCATGAATATCTTATCTGAGTGGAGCTTTCTAACGCCGTCTCCTTCTTTCTGGCATTTCCATTCGCGGGAATTGCCAATCGCTCTGCGAAAGCCGAAGGAAGGACAGAAGGCATGAAAGATGAAAAATAAAGCAATAAACGGTAATGTGGCACGTATGCATGTTTCTGCACCGGTTGGAGAGCCTTCAATCGACATTCATGAAGATGGTGTTGTCCGTTGTCAAGGGCCCTGGACTATCCAACACTTAACGGAGCTTCAGGCTGTGTTGACAAAAATCGATTGGCCTCCCGCTTCTGAATTGAGATGGGACGTAGTGAACATCACGGCTATGGACACGGGAGGTGCCGTGATCTTGCATCGGACGCTTGCTCAGCTTCGTCATGAAGGACGGCAGATATCCGTAGAAGGGTTACGTCCAGAGTTTGAAGAGCTACTTAAGGTGGTATCGTCCAACTGGGACCGAGTGAGTGGTTTGGATCTATCGCAGGAAAGCTACCGACAACGGTTTGAGCAATGGGGAAGCCGACAGGCCCAACAAGCGGCCAAGGCTCTCGAATTTTTAGGAGAATGCACCGTAACCGTGATCGAATCCTTAAAGCGGCCTTCATTGATTCGCCGACAGGCCTTAATCCACAGCCTCGAGCAGGATGGATTTCAGGCGTTACCGATCACGGGTTTGCTGGCCTTCTTGTTGGGTTTTGTCATTGCCTACCAGGGGGCAGAACAATTGCGCCAGTTTGGGGCGAATATTTTTGTGGTGGATCTTGTGGGCATCTCCCTTCTTCGAGAAATTGCTCCACTAATTGTCGCTATTCTTATCGCCGGCCGATCGGGGTCAGCCTATGCGGCACAGATTGGCGCGATGAAAGTGACAGAAGAACTCGATGCGGTCAGGACGCTTGGACTTTCTCCCATGCAACTCCTGGTCGTGCCGCGTGTCTGCGCGCTGGTGATCGCTGTCCCGTTGTTGACGGTCTATGCGGATGTGTTGGGGGTCATGGGTGGTTCGGTAATTGCTTCCAGTCAACTCAATGTGAGTTTCACGGAGTTTGTTTCTCGTTTTGAGCAAGCCGTGGCCGTACGGCATTTTTTTATTGGAATTGGTAAGGCACCATTTTTTGCGATCATTATTGCGTTGGTTGGTTGTTATCAAGGGTTTCAGATACGTGGCAGTGTGGACGATGTGGGACGGAGAACAACGATTAGTGTAGTGCAGAGTATATTCTTGGTGATTGTCTTCGATGCCTTTTGCAGTATCGTGCTGAGTTGGTGGGATATCTGATGATGGCACATGTAATGGCACCCAGTCCTATTATTGAAGTGAGCCATGTCTGTACCCGTTTCGGAAAGGCCGTCGTTCATGAAGATGTGAGTTTGACGATTGAACAGGGAGAAATATTTGCGATTGCCGGCGGCAATGGCTCAGGCAAGTCGACCCTCATGCGAGAGATCATCGGTCTGCATATGCCGGCCTCGGGGACGATTCGCCTGATGGGATTGGACAGCACGGCATTGGGACAAATGGGTGCTCAAGAAGTTTATCGGCGATTCGGTGTCATGTTTCAACAGGGGGCATTGTTTAGTTCGCTGACATTGGAGGACAATGTGGCGGTTCCGTTAAAAGAACATACCGATCTCGATCCAAGGTTGATTCGAGAGATTGTGGCAATGAAAATTGCGTCAGTTGGTCTTCC
>JBFJON010000248.1:0-3859 GCA_041617575.1 Nitrospirales bacterium
AATGTGGTTGTCTCACCAGGTGATGGGAGGGTTGTTGCGATAGAATCAGAGTTTGAACATCGGTATTTGAAAGAGCAAAGTGTCCGCATCAGTATTTTTCTTAATGTCTTTGACGTTCACATTAATAGAATGCCCGTTACCGGAATCGTTCAGGATATGGTCTACCAACCAGGGAAATTTATGATGGCGAATCTGCCAGAGGCGTCCAGTGGAAATGAACAAAACGCTCTAATGCTGCGTCGATCTGATGGAGTAAAAATTTTATGTGTACAAATCGCCGGACTGATTGCTAGACGTATCGTGTCTTGGGTGGTGCCTGGAGAGCAGGTCGAAAAAGGTGAGCGATTTGGGCTTATTCGATTTGGCTCACGGATGGATGTGTACCTTCCTGAAACGAGCACGATTCGAGTACGAGTTGGGTCGAAAGTCAAAGGCGGATCATCAATATTAGCGGAGGTGCCATGCGCGGAACCTTCATGAAACAACCACGAAGACGACGAGTGGTCTCCCTTATTCCCAATATCCTGACTACGGGAAATTTATTCAGTGGATTAGCCTCCATTCTCTTTGTGTTTGGAGGAAACTTTGAGGCAGCAGCCATCGCGATTCTTGTGGCGATTGTCTTTGATGTGTTGGATGGCACGACCGCTCGCCTCATGAAAAGTACAAGTGATTTTGGGTTGCAATATGATTCATTGGGTGATGTCGTGTCCTTTGGCGTGGCTCCAGGCATGTTGGTCTTTGTCTGGGCACTCAGTACACCGAAAATGCTGGGTGCGGCCGTCATGTTCGCGTTCGTGGCCTGTGGGGCGCTTCGCTTGGCTCGGCACAATGTCCTGGCGACCACGAATAATAATGCGAAACCCTTTACCGGCCTTCCGATTCCTGGAGCAGCTGGCGTCATTGCCACCCTGGTGATCTTTGATCAGCACGTTGTGTCGTTAGGGGAGAGCGTCAAGCCGATTCTCGGGATTGTCTTAACACTTTCGTTAGCGTTTCTGATGGTGAGCACGTTTCGTTATCGGAGCCTAAAGGAACTAAAAACGCAAGAGCATCACCATTTCAATTATTTAGTCTATGCGGTGCTTATTCTTATGGCGGTGTTGGCCTATCCCCAGGCGATGTTGTTTGTGGTCTTTGCCGCCTATGCACTTTCAGGAGTGGTCGAGCAGGGATGGAAATTTGTCGCTGGAATGACAGGGGAAAAAGCCGAAACTGATGTGACATCGGACGAGTTCCCAAAATGAACGCCATAAAAAATAGCCAAATGGATCAAAGAATAAGAAGTCAGAGTGGAGGTACCCGATCATGACACGAATGATTCGGATCTTTGATACGACGTTGCGGGATGGTGAGCAGTCTCCCGGTGCCAGCATGAATATCGAAGAAAAACTCCTTGTGGCGAAGCAATTGGCACGACTGAACGTGGATATTATAGAAGCGGGATTTGCCTTCAGCTCTCCCGGTGATTTTGAAGCCATCCATCGAATTGCCCAGGAAGTCGAAGGCCCCGTGATCTGCAGCTTGGCTCGGGCCAAGCCCGAAGATATTGATCGTGCGTGGGAAGCGCTTAAAGGTGCACCTAAATGTCGCATACATACCTTTTTATCTTCGTCAGACATTCATCTCAAACATCAGTTTCGGATGACGAGGGAAGAAGCGCTCAAGCGAGCAGTGGAGATGGTTCGCCATGCACGCAGTTATGTAACGGATGTTGAATATTCTCCCATGGATGCCACGCGCTCTGATCTTTCCTATCTCTGTGAAGTGGTAGAAGCGGTTGTTGAAGCGGGAGCAGGCACGGTCAATATCCCAGATACTGTGGGCTACACCACGCCGCAAGAGTTTGGGGAGATCATTCGAACATTGTGCAAACGAGTTCGAGGAATGGAGCACGCGATCATTTCGGTTCATTGTCACAATGATTTGGGATTGGCGGTTGCCAATTCTATGGCAGCTATTCAAGCCGGTGCGGGGCAAGTGGAATGTACCATCAACGGGATTGGCGAGCGGGCGGGAAATGCGTCATTGGAAGAAATTGCCATGGGGTTGCGCACGCGCAAGGATTTTTATCAAGCCGATACGCAGATTAAAACGGAGGAAATTTCTAAATCCAGTCGCTTGGTGAGTAATATTACTGGGATGTTGGTTCAGCCTAATAAGGCCATTGTGGGTGCCAATGCATTTGCCCATACTTCTGGGATACATCAAGACGGCCTGCTTAAAGATAAAAATACCTATGAAATTATTCGTCCTGAATCGATCGGCCTAACGCAGAGCCGCTTGGTGATGGGGAAATTGTCCGGACGCCATGCCTTTCGAGAAGAACTGGCCAAGATGGGTTACATGCTGTCTGATCAGGAACTACAGGAGGCGTTTGAACGGTTTAAGCGTTTAGCGGATCAGAAAAAAGAATTGTTTGAAGAAGATTTGGAAACCATTGTGAATAAAGCGGTGACCAAAGTTCCTGAACGCTTTTCATTAAAAGGATTACATGTGAAAAGTGGGCTCAACGAACCCCCATCTGCCACGGTAGAACTGCTCATGAATGGCGACTTGGCCAGTCAAACCGGAACGGGTGATGGGCCCGTGGATGCCGTATACAATACGATTGCCGCCTTAACGGAAACCAAAAGTCACCTACGGGCTTACATAGTGAAAGCTATCACCGGGGGTACCGATGCGCAGGGAGAAGTCTCAGTGCGGGTGGAAGAAAATGGAGAAGTGGTCACGGGGCATGGGTCCGATACAGATATTATTGTCGCGTCTGCTCAAGCCTACCTCAATGCGCTCAATAAATTAGCAGATTTGGTGGAACGACATGCCAGAGCCGAACAAAAAATTCGGTTGTGTTAAGGAGGAGTTCCGTTCTACCAATTTGTCCGTGCAGGAAATGTCCTTCCTTTTTTCTAAAGCCTAAACGCGGAGTTTTCACTAATCGGTTTATGACAAGCTAGAGATCGTTCATGGCGATCTCGCTTTTTTTATCGACTATTGTTTTTTGGAGGAATAATGAGTACACGAATTGCGGTCTTGCCCGGTGATGGCATCGGTCCTGAAATCATGCCACAAGCAGTCCGGGTTCTTGAGGCCGTTGAACAAGTTTGCGGGCACACGTTTGAATTGACCTCTGCACAAGTTGGAGGTTCGGCCATTGATACGACAGGTTTTCCGCTACCTGTAGAAACGTTGAATTTAGTAAAATCCAGTGATGCAGTGCTCTTGGGGGCCGTGGGCGGCCCGAAATGGGAAGGGTTGGAGTATGAGCGACGACCAGAGCGAGCCCTATTAGGATTGCGGGAACAACTCGGTCTCTTTGCCAACCTTCGACCAGCAAAAATGTATTCTTCCTTGATCGAAGCTTCCAGCCTCAAGCCCGAGGTGATTGATGGCATTGATGTTCTTGTCGTACGCGAGTTAACGGGCGGTATTTATTTCGGAAAACCAAAAGGAATCGAAAAAACCGTGACCGGGTATCGGGGGTTCAATACGGAGGTGTATACGACGGAAGAAATTCGTCGGATTGCCGATGTGGCGTTTCGGGCCGCGAAAAACCGACGAGGTTTAGTGCATTCCATCGATAAGGCCAATGTTTTAGAGTCTTCCGAGCTATGGCGGCGGGAGGTCATCAAAGTCCATGAGAAATATCCCGATGTGGAATTACGGCATATGTACGTTGATAATTGCGCGATGCAATTGGTCCGCTATCCGAAACAGTTCGATGTTATTGTTACGACAAATTTGTTTGGCGATATATTAAGCGATGAAGCAGCTATGCTAACCGGCTCGATAGGGATGCTCCCTTCAGCCAGCGTGGGTGCGACTGTTGGGATGTTTGAGCCCATTCACGGCAGTGCCC
>JBFJON010000249.1:0-3854 GCA_041617575.1 Nitrospirales bacterium
AATGCCTTGAAAGACGACGGGGATAGTGGCGGCGCCGTCGGTGAGTTCAAAGGTAAGCCCCACCGGTTCCGGCTGAGTTTTCAGGCTGCCTTTCACCACCATGCCGCCTACCCGAACTTTTTTCGAATAGGTTTCGGGAGTAAAGGCTTTCACTTCTGAAGGCGTCACAAAATACACAATATTTTCTCCGAAATTGCCAAAGGCCAAATATCCTAAGGATCCGGCAATCAGGAGAATGCTGATAATAATGGCGACTTTTTTATTCTTTGTTGGCAAGGGAATCGATCTCCGGCTCGTAGAGTTTTTCTTCCTTGATCTCCTTAAATAAAACCATGACTCTTTGGGTCATAGCAAATATAGTCCAACCGAGTGAAAGAACGGCGATCAAATAGGCCGCGGCGACGAATCCAAAATTGTTGATGAGAGCCGTATCTTTCGCTTTGAATATCTTGCTCTCGTGGTCGAGATGGCCGAGCAAAACGATAGTTTTGAGTTCACGAATATTTTCCAATGGTGGACCGGTATATTCCACGGGAAGAGTCGTTGGGCCGTCAATCAATTCAAAGGTGGCTTGGCCCTGGTCAACCGCCCCCGACAATGTTCCACTTTTCACCATCCCTTGAATTCTAACAGTTTCTGAGGTGATAGGGCTGTTTAATACAGTGGCGAGGGAGATTGTCGATAAATCGCGTTGGTACTGATGGTAGGTCATTATGGCCAAAAAGATAATCCCTCCGACCATAATGGCCCATCGTGCATAAAATCCGGTCATGGGGATGTCTGAGAAAAATGCGTCTGACTGAGCAGGCGACCCTTTTTAGCCTGGAGGAGGTCGGTCAAATACAAAATCTGGGTGCGAACCATCACCATATAAGCAAACAGGAGCCAAGCACCAATACTCATTAAGGTTAAAGGAACCAAAATATCATCGGAAATGGCGACGCCTCGTGTGGAAAACGACATGGGTTGATGCAGGGTTCGCCACCATTCCACTGAAAACTTGATAATGGGTAGGTCGATTCCACCAACAATCGCCAAGATGGCCGCATAGCGGCCCCCGCGTTCATGGTCATCCACGAGTTTCCTGAGCATGAGATACCCACCCAAGATCAGCAACAATACGCTAAAGGAGACCAGCCTGGGGTCCCATGTCCACCAGGTATTCCAGGTGGGTTTGGCCCAGATAGAACCGGTGATGAGCGCCAGGGCGGTAAAGAGCGCACAAATGCCGGCGGAAGCCTGGCACATGTTATCCACAAGAGGGTCGCGTTTCCATAAATACCAGATGCTTCCGAAAAATAACACGGAATAGGCCAGGGTACTGGTATGCGCCAGTGGAACATGAACATACATGATCCGGACAAGTTCCCCTTGGTAATAATCGGGTGGAGATGCGAGTAAGCCGGTATAGAGCCCTAAAAAGATGCAGATGACCGCAGCCCCACCAAACCACCCTTTATACCGCTGAATGTATCGGATAAAACGATTAAGCATGTTCTGTATTGTAGAACGGACAACCCGACGGAGGAAAGGGCAACATTGTTCAATACTGGGTAAAGCCTCAGGATTTTTAAATAAAAAATGGGCAAATGGATTTTCGGAATTGGTTCAGCCAGGCTTGGTTGTATGCTGGGCAACATTCTTCACTTGTCGCCTCTTATCAAGCTTTCTTTGACTGCTTGAAAAATAGACGAACAGAATAAGCCCTCCTATATTATAGGTGGTTTACGTCTACCCACCATGCTTGCTGGTGGGGTCGGCCTTTGTTACCCTCAATCATGCAAAAACCCATACGATTTTATTCTGCAAAAAGGAGCATGACATATGGGAGAAGTTGATGCAGGCCCAGCAGCGCCAGCTAAACCAATGCCGGATTTGACCGCCCTTGAAGTCGATCCCGCTAAAGGCGAACGGTTCTATAAGGCCGCCTTGATTCATTCAAAGCAAGGGACGACCTATCGGATGGTGGCCAAGGCTCTGGGTGATGGACGGCTCGATCTCGTGCACTTTGTGTGTGATCTGAGTGCCGATGGCAGCATGATCGGGAAACGGCGAATTCGACGGATCGAATCCCAGCGCCCGGAGCGATGGGATAAAGAAGTCGAAACCATCAAAAAAGAAATCACCGATAAGGGTGAAGAAATGCAAGGGGTGTGGGCCCATGACTTAACGGGAATTCAGGATGTGGCGGAACAAGTGGCCAGCCTGGATTCGTGGATGGTTCAAACCGCGAAAGAGATTGTGCCTGCCTGAAAATTTTCAGACATGGAAGATTCCTGGGGGAACTGTACTTGAGGTATGGGGCTTCATTACTACGGTTAACCGTCGATGCGCTTCTCGCAGGGTTTCTTCTACCTCTTCTGGCTGTGCCCCCCTGGCGACAATGAACCCAAGGTAGCGTTTGCCCTCCGGCAACGGAATAAGATGGTCGCCCGGATTTGCGGTCATGACCAGCTCGTCAATGCCAGGAACCTGTTGAGCCTCCTCTTGCCCCTCAATTCTCTCTAAAATCCCTTCTTGTGGTATTGGGATCATCATGACGCCTCCTGCACCCGTTGTCAGATCCAAGGATGGAAGTTTACGACCAAGAGCATGGAGCAGGATCAGTTCCTCTAACGACCTGCCAGTCCCAAATTCCAGCATTCGAGAACATTTACCGCCGATGCTTCGTGCAGCCACCTCAATGACCCAAATATCTTGATCGTTAATCCGTAGCTCTCCATGGACCGGTCCTTCTCGGAGCCCTATGGCCCGTGCCGCCTTTGCCAGAGATTCAGTTATTCGTGCTTGTGTGTCAGTCGGAAGGCGTGACGGCGTGACATAAATCGTTTCTTCAAAATAGGGACCGTCGAGTGGATCAGGTTTGTCAAACAGAGCCAGGGGATGAAGCGTCCCATTCGTGAGTATCCCCTCCAGCGCCACTTCGATTCCGGGAATAAAGTCCTCAATGAGAATTTGACGCCCAGCCAACTCTTGTTCCGGCCTCTCGAACGTCTTTAATAGATGGCCAATTCGGATAAAGGCTTGCTGGAAACTTTCCTGATCATCAGCACGAATGACGCCACAACTCCCTGAGAGAGTGAGGGGTTTGAGCACACAGGGGAAGGTCACCTGTTGGACAATATCCTCTGGTTTCTCGTCCATTCCAACGACCACAAAGTTTGGACAGGGGAGCCCCTCTTTTTGCAGCAGGCTCCGCATTGTCTGTTTGTTACTGGCCGCACGCACCGAGTCAATGGAATTCGCAGTGAGTCCCAAGGCTTCAGAGATAATGGAGGCTAAGATGGCCGTCTGATCGTTAACTCCGAGGACCACATCAATGGGAGATTTCTTGGCAAACTCCACTACGGTGGGAACCGCCGTGCTGGGACTGTGGAGGTCGAGCGTCAGGAAACTATTGGGCGTCTGTTTAAGGAAATCTGGTGGGGCGTCCCCCGCAACCGTCAGGGATAGGCCGACCTTATTGGCCGCCTCCAGAAACGCCTCACCCCTGTAGCTCATGGATGGAATGAGAAGCAGCAGATGTGCCAATACAGAATCCGTAATGGGTTACTAAGAAGCCCGTAGTTTAGGACACAACAAAAGATGTGTTTCCCACATCATAGGTCATTCCCGTGGAAACGGGAATCCAGGTTCGTCGATTCTTGAAGATGAATAGCCGCTCCTGCCATATGACGCTGTTGGGATGTCCGCCCGCCTCCGCGGGCATGACTAATTGGTTGAGAATGATATGGCTTTAACTAGGGACTCATTAGTATGGCTGCTGTGTGATGACACACGTAATGAGTGAAGAGCGACGGGGCGAGTATTCTTCTTTGCCCATGAGGCATCAGATTTTGGACGAGCATTCGACA
>JBFJON010000250.1:0-3849 GCA_041617575.1 Nitrospirales bacterium
CCAAAATGGGATGTCTCGCTACGAGCAGGATATGTATATGCTGAAAGCCCGATCTCCAGTAGAGACTTTGATCCCTCAAACCCAGATTCCGACTTTAACGCATTGTCAGCGGGTTTAGGCTTTATGTGCCATGCCCCGGCAAAATTTTTGGGTATGCTCCCATGCGATAGTCTTGGAGCCAAGGCTATGGGACTTGATCTGGCCTATCAGATTTTGCTCTATCAAACGCGAGGCATCAGCAACAATAGACAACCCCTCTTAAATGGGGAGTGGGACACCACCCTGCACGTAGGGGCCTTGTCCTTTAGAGTGAATTTTTAATCTCTCTCCCGAGAATTTCTCCAGACCCCCTTCAATCTTTCCACAATTTCCTTTACAGTTCTCTCTAATCCAGCTCATCCACACGAGAGCCCCCCATGGCCCTGTTGCCAAAAACACATCGTATTCTGGAACGACCCTTCATGGAATTCCGTCCCTTTGGCAAGGATCTTCAGGGCGCCACCATTCAGGATGTGAGTGGCATCACCGTGCGGGCCAATCTGGAATATCTTGAGACTGTGGTCACACGGAGACAGGGAGCAGACGCAGCCAAAGACGCCTTGGAAAAGCTCGTTTTGTTGTTGAATGAACGCATCCCCGACCGGACTTATCATGTGACAGTCGATTTTTTGAAAAATCCATGGAATAGCTATTCCTATGAATTTGTGATGTTCCTGGCTGAATTTTCTATTCAACTCTCCGAACAGCCTGATTACCATTTTAATATGGGACGGGAGAAGTTCTTATCCCCCATTGTACAGATTCTCGGCCGTCCCTTGTCGATTGTCCAAATCTATCGGCTGTTTCCCTACTTCGTCGAAAAATTTACGAAGGGATCTCTCATATCGGAAGTCCTCTCGGTCACAAATGGGCATGCGGTCATGCGACTGCAATTTTCTGAATCGGCTCTCTTCCAATTTGGGCCCTATCTCCGGGGGTGCGCCGAACGTGTGTGCCATACCACGAAGGCCACGATTGCCCAAGTCCCGACTACCATGTTTGGCCGCCCTGCAGCCACCATAGAGGATGTCTGTTGTATTGCTGAGGGGGCACCCTATTGCGAATGGACATTCACCTGGACCCCTCAATCAACGTCCCTCTCAAACTGGATTCTCGCAGGAGCCGCCGTAGGTTTTGCGATGTTCGGCCTGACAACGACTCTTGCCCCTCACTATCCTTGGTGGGTCCATGCGGAGCTATCGCTCTTGCCAATGGTGATGGTGCCATTAATGGGACGGATCTGGACCGATCGAAAGGAACTCCAAGAACGTGGCAACATTATTCAGGAACAATTAGCCTCGGCGGAACAACAGCACGAAGAACTGCGAGAGGCCTATCTGCAGCAAGAGCATATTCTGATTGAAGTCCGGCGACATGTCGACGAATTGACCATGCTTCATGAACTGACTCTCCAAATCAGCTCGACACTCGAACAGGAACGAATTATCCAGGCCGGGCTGCAGGCCATCGTGCGATCACTTCGTTATGACCATGCTTGGATAGCCTTATGGAATGAAAAACGCAAACAGTTTGACAAGATACAGGCGCATGGTGGTCCCAATGCGTGGGCGTCTGATCTGCAAGATCTGACCATTCCCGTTACTCCACATGATTTTCTTTACACCACCCTCCAAAGCCCACAACCGGTTATCATTGAAAATGTCCAAGGTATTTTCAATCAGGTTCATCCCACAACACGGCGGCTCCTGACCGAGGGGCAACTACAGAGTGGGATCGCTCTGGCCCTGGTTAGTCAAAATCAGCCGTTGGGGGTTCTCGTGGCCGGGAACCACCAGGCCAAGCCGCTCTCAATCCCTGAACAGAATTTACTGTCCACGGTCGCACACCAAATGGCCATTGCACTGGATACGGCTCTCGCTTATGACGAGATTGAATCCCTGAATATAGGATTGGAAGCGAAAGTCGAAGAACGTACGACGGAACTTCAACAGGCGAATCAGGATCTTGAAACCGCGAATACCCGGCTCAAGGAACTCGACCGGATGAAATCGCAATTCCTTTCCCATTGCTCTCACGAACTGCGTACGCCGCTCACATCGATTAAAGGCTTCACGGAAAATATGCTGCATGGCATGGTAGGACCCTTAGCAGAACGCCAACATCTGTACCTCACCAGAATCAGCGCCAATGCTAATCGATTGACCCGAATGATTGCCGACCTCTTAGATCTCTCCCGTATTGAGTCCGGCACGGTTCGACTCGCCCAGCAAACTGTGTCCATTCCTACACTCTTGGAAGAAATCACTCAAGAATTCTTACCCTTGACCCAAACCAAAAACCAAGAGTTGATTACGGAAACGACGGGAGAGGATTTGGCGATCTGGGGAGATCCGGACCGCCTTCACCAAATTGTCACCAACCTCATCCATAATGCTCATAAATTTACGCCAGAAACTGGGCGCATTGTGGTTACGGCCTGCCCAGACCCCCCAAATCATATACTCTTGTCCATCTCGGACAGCGGCCCCGGCATTCCCCAAGAAGCCCAGGATTACCTTTTCCAGGCCTTCTATCAGGCGCACCGAAGACCTGAAATCGGCACGGAAGGATTGGGGTTGGGACTCTCGATCGTCAAACAATTAGTGGAACTCCATGGGGCCACCATCACGGTCGAAAGTACGGTAGGCGCAGGGACTACGTTCCACATTCGGTTCTCTACAACAGCGTCGTCTTCGACTTCTCCAGCGATCTGAACCAAGTCCTCCAATCCTGCATTTAACATTGTTGCTGCTCTCTTGAGCAGGGAATGTTGAAAAAAGCCGCCAGCGGCGTTCTCGACATTTTGCCGTGCTCACGTACTGTGAGTACGCTCCGCGCGTCAAAATGACTGCGGCCTTGCTGGACGGTCTTTTTTGAACATTCCCTCCAGGTGCTGCTGGTGTCTCCTCTTGGGCCTGTATTTGCCATGGGAATGAATCATTCAACAGTTTTGAGCAGGCAAATATTTGCCGTACGCTGATATGTTTGCCGAGCCGTCTTGACCTACTCGGCAAAAAATTCTGGAAAACTCTCATGATTTTTGCTTGTCTGCCGATAAACCTGGATAGAATTGCTTACACATTTTTTTTAAGGAGGTGATCTCATGGCTAAAGTTGCCAAAAAGAAACCAGCAAAAAAAGCAGCCGTTCGTATGAAGAAGTCTACGACAAAGAAAAAAATGTCACGTTAGCTTCCCAGGACGTCACAAAGTGTAGATCCGGGGAGTAGGTCCCTACTCTCCGGAATACACCTTCCCTTCCCTGATTTTCCCCTGTCCTTTTGTTATTAAACATTCCCAAATCCATCAGGTTGCTTCAATCAGTTGAGTTTCGTGACACTGTTATGTGATAACGTTGGCTGACTTTTTGACACTTCGAGCAAAGTAGGGAGCCCCATGACGATCACAGCACAAACCCAACTGTGTGGCCTTCTGGGAAACCCCGTTGACCATTCTCTCTCTCCGGCAATTCATAATGCCGCCTTTGAGGAATTGGGGTTAAATTTCGCCTATCTCGCCTTTCCCGTTGAAGACCTGGAGAACGCTATACGGGGAATTCGGGCGTTAGGACACATTCGCGGATTCAGCGTCACCATTCCCCACAAGGTGTCCATCATGCCGCTGTTGGATTCCGTCGAGACCACCGCGAAACACATTGGCTCGGTCAACACCATCATCAAAGAACGTGGGATGTTAGTTGGATCGAATACCGACGCGTCAGGCGCGCTTCAGGCATTAAGGAAAGGAGGCGTTGACCTCGCCGGTCAACGGGTGGTCATGCTGGGATCGGGAGGAGCCGCACGCGCCATTGC
>JBFJON010000251.1:0-3835 GCA_041617575.1 Nitrospirales bacterium
AATTGACCATGATGGCAACATCCCGGCATGAATCATCACAAAGCCATTTTCGACATGGAGCAGAGGGCGAAACCGCAGCCAATGCAGCAATTCTTCTGCGTCTGGTGCGGACAAGATCGGTTGCAAGGTGTCTTTTTGACTCGGCTGGGTAGTTTGGCTCCACAGTGCGAGAAGATGGATATCGTGATTTCCTAAGACGGTTACAGCCGATGAGCCAAGTTGTTTCACGAAGCGCAGCACCTCCAGCGACTGTGGGCCGCGGTTGACCAAATCTCCTACGAACCAGAGACGGTCTTGAGCTTGATCAAATTTGATGTGATCTAGTAGTCGGCGCAATGCGCCCATGCATCCTTGAATATCTCCGATTGCGTAGGTTGCCATTATTTCGATGTCCCACTAATGCTGATGCTGCTGAGCAGAAGGGCAAATTGTACCTGAAGTCCCATGCAGGTCAAAATTTCAAGCAGATTCATTAAGCCATCTTTCTTGCTACCATAGGCGTATGTTCGAAAGTATTTTTGTTTTTCAACCGTCGCCCTGGGATGATCGAAATTGGGCGCGACTCAGTGGGTTGCCCTTAGAAGAGGTATGGCTTCCGGTTGATGATGCGGTCACGGTCTTTGGGTGGTTTATTGATGCCGGGCTCAGCAGACCTATCCTTCTATGGTGTCATGGCAATGCGGGGAATGTGAGTCACCGCCTAGAAAATATACGGCTACTGTATCAACGTGGAATTTCTGTCTTCATCTTTGACTACCGAGGATATGGGCGAAGTTCGGGACTGCCATCGGAGAAAGGGCTGTACCAAGACGCTCTGGCAAGCTATGACTATCTCATTCAAGAACGGCAGATTTCGCCTGAGTGCCTGATCATTTTTGGGCGGTCGCTAGGCTCGGGTGTGGCAGGAGAAGTCGCGATTCAGCGTCCTGCAGCCGGATTGATTGTGGAAGGGTCTTTCCCATCAATTCAGGCCATGTCCGACCACCATTATTTTGGGTTGCCTGCTTGGTGGTTGATGGATGTGGAATTCAACCTTGCGCAAAAAGTTCGTGCCCTACAAGTTCCCTTGTTGATTATCCATGGGGAACGTGATTCGATCGTGCCGATGGCTTTGGGGAGGCAGGTGTTTGATGCGGCGCATGAGCCGAAACGGTGGTATGTCGTTTCAGGTGCTGAGCACAATGATGTGCCGTTTGTTGGTGGGGAATCCTATTTTAGAGAAATAGACACATTCCTTCACAATGTTCTTCCAAAACCAAGGTAGGTTTCTCAGAGGTTTCCAGGTTGTTGCTTGACCCGCTGTTCTCGGGCTGGCTACCATCGGCCTTCGTCCTATTGCTTCCTCCGTCTCCATGGATTTGTCTCCCTATCTCTATCAAATTAATTGTTCACAGGGCGGGCTTCCAAAGTTGCCGTTGACCGAAGCCTGGGTCTCGATTGAAGGACTATGTGGGGATGGGCATCGCAATAAAATCTTACATGGCGGACCTGATCGCGCCATCTGTGTCTTTTCATTTGAAGTGATTGAAGCCTTACGCCAAGAAGGGCATACGATTTTCCCTGGAGCCGCAGGAGAGAATTTTACTCTGGCCGGCTTGGATTGGGCGCATATTCATCCGGGGGATCAGATGAAAATCGGAGAAGAGGTTCGCATTGAATTCACGAGCTTTTGTGATCCCTGTCGACACATTACGCAGTGGTTTTACAAAGGAGATTATAATCGTATTGTCCAGCAGCAGCATCAGGGGTGGAGTCGACTTTATGCCCGAGTGCTAACCGAAGGCCAGGTGCGGCCAGGTGATCGAGTCTGGGTGAAAAATCTGCCTAAGGGGACCTCGCCATGATGGAACGTGTGCTTGAACCGGAAGTAATGGATGACCCCGAACAAGTGCTGGCTTATGCCGGAGCCGACTTTGAACAAGAGAATCAAGGGTTCGTGGATCAGTTTTTTACTCTGTATCCTGATTTGGAGAGCCCTCATATCCTGGACTTGGGTTGCGGTCCTGGAGATATTCCTATTCGTGTGGCCCGCCGTCATGCCACGTGCAGGATTACGGGCATTGATGCCTCTCAGCCGATGATTGCCTATGCGGAACAGGCCGTGCAAAAGGCCGGCTTTCAAGATCGCGTTCAGTTTTTCTGCCAACGCTTTCAGGACGTGAAGTTGTCTTCTCCGGCTGATGCGATGATTTCCAATAGTTTAGTCCATCACGTGCCGAACCCTTTACGGTTCTGGTATTGCCTGAAAAGTTTGGTGAAGCCTGGTGGCAGAGTCCTTGTCATGGATCTGCTTCGTCCCGAAAGTCCGGAAGCGGCACAGACTATTGTTGATGAGCAGGCGGCTGGTGAACCGAAGCGGTTGCGGCAGGATTTTTATCATTCCTTGTTGGCGGCGTTTACTGAAGATGAAGTGGCGGCGCAATTGGCCGAACTGAATTTGAGTCGTTTGATGGTGGATGTGCCTGATGATCGGCATTGGATTGTCTACGGGCAGGTCTATTAGCTTAGTATGATCTTGACGGCCTGCGGGCCTCCGTTTTAGAGTGCAGCCTTGGTTGGGGGATCGTCTAGGGGCAAGACATTAGATTTTGGTTCTAAGAACCCAGGTTCGATTCCTGGTCCCCCAGCCACTATTCATAATGGTTTTCGTCGTTTCCAAGAATTAAAAAATTTCTATGGAGTCTCTACGGAGACTCTTTGATGGTCCTCGTTCTCTCCATAACCCACCTAATAAATGGAGGATCATCGTGAAAAGGCCATTACCCCGCAAGCACGTCTTCTTTGAATGTGATCCACAAAAAACTATTGAACTTCTTATCTCATTTTCCATCTTTTTTTGCTCTCGTTAGTGAATTTCTGACGACTAAGTTCCAGAGGAAGTTTGTCTGTCTCGGTTGACTGGCTTATTTTCACTAATTCCCTCCTCTCTTTTCTTTCTTCGGTTTTTTTCTCAATTGAAGAGAAGCGGTTGCACATGAAACCCTGTTAGATGAATTCCATACACGTCCTGTCCCCACAATTTGAGTTGAGGAAGCCTTTCTAAAAAATGAATTCCAACAACGGAGGATCTCATGGACATAAAAGAATTCATTCAAACAACTCTGACTCAAATCATTGATGGTGTAAAAAAAACACAAGACGCTACATTGATGGTGTAAAAAAAGCACAAGACGCTACCAGGTTACAGGGGGCCTGAAGAAGACCAGATAGGGTTAATCCTCGCGTAATGTACAGTGCGACTCCTGCACCAAAAGGAACACATTACGCCACGGTTAATAGAAACATTGTGCATATGTTGGACTTTGATATTGCGGTTGCCGCTGATTCCAGTCCAGATGCACGAGGTTAATTACCTTTGAAAGTCGCCGGGATAGGAGGCATCGAAGGAGGAGGCGCGCAGCGTTAATCGTGATACCGTAGTCAGTCGAGTCAAATTTCAAATTCCTATGACACTTCCATTGCTCAACCAAACTTCCTAAAGTTTATCTTCACTTGGAACCAGAAACCGCCGTTCCTAGGGCATTAAATTTGCACAGGTACTGTCATCGATAGTAGGAAAGGGGTTTTTTGCAGGGAAAGGAGGTGTGGTATGTGGAAAAAGCTATTATTCATACTTACGGTTTTGGTAGCTTTGCCGATTACTGTCCATGCGTCGGACGGTCAGGACCCTGACACGGTTGTCAAACAATTGTGTGAAGCGAAGTGGGGAGACGCCTATAGAGGGCAACAGTATTGTCGGGAGAAAGAATTTCTTAGCCTTGATTCCATACAGGAATTTGAAACTCGATACCCACAGGGAACGAAAGAATATACGATTCTGGCAAATTGCCTGGAC
>JBFJON010000252.1:0-3830 GCA_041617575.1 Nitrospirales bacterium
ACTCGTACTTTTGGACCAACAAATCGGTCGTGAATAAGCGATATTATAACTAACAACACGACTAATGTTAGTTTAACCAGTACAATGGTTGGCCAATCAGAAATCGCAGCGGAAACGTCAATAAGTTTACCGAGAAGTAAAGAGCCAGTTATTACCAAGAGGGTCAGAGCGATCCACGTGAGCGTTCGGAAACGCTGGGCTAGATTAATAAACCCACGTTGAGCGGACGATAGATCAGAATCTTTTTTGAGTAGCGGAACGGCAACGAGGGAGAGGAATAACATGCCTCCAACCCAAAAGGTCGCTGCGGTGAGATGAATCCAAACAAGAATGATGTCCAATAGAGTCACCTCCTGGATTGTAACGAGGTTTTCGAAACTTCACTAGATCCCCAAACCATGGAAATCTCAGACTCAGATTTTTTGCAAACTTTGCGATCAGCTGTTTCCCTTTCTCGCATGAGACCTTTATAATTCTCCTACTCCCCTTTTTTAGGCTTTCTATGCTTCTATGACAGATCCAACCCATTCATCCTCTCGGTTCTCATCTTCTTCTGCTTACAAGCTAGCGGATTCTGATCCGGAGTTTCTGCAACGAGACGAACTCCGCGCAGTTCGGCTGCAACTGGAATGGTTTAAACCTGAGCTAATCCAACAAGACGAAGGCATTGAATCCACGATTGTCGTCTTTGGAAGTTCCCGTCTTCTCGAACCACAAGCCGCACAGGCGAAATTAACTGAAGCTGAACAGGCTTTAACTCAATCCCTGAATGATGCTGACAAACAACAGGCCGTAGCCATTGCTAAAAAACAATTGGCCT
Source organism: Nitrospirales bacterium (assembly GCA_041617575.1). Lineage (GTDB taxonomy): Bacteria > Nitrospirota > Nitrospiria > Nitrospirales > UBA8639 > Nitrospira_E. The sequence goes on from JBFJON010000252.1 coordinate 821, forward strand.
TAGCACCCTATTATGATGAAGCGCGGGAGTTTGGCCGTCTCGTCTCTTCGGTCTGCCAACTAGATGGTCGATGTGAATATGTGGTGGTGACAGGCGGTGGGCCAGGCATTATGGAGGCCGGCAATCGAGGGGCTGCGGATGTGGGAGCCAAATCCATTGGGCTGAATATTGCCCTGCCCTTCGAACAAACTCCCAATGCTTACATTACACCAAGTCTCTGTTTTCAGTTTCGCTACTTTGCCCTTCGCAAAATGCATTTTCTTAACCGGGCAAAAGCACTGGTCGTCTTTCCAGGTGGATTCGGAACGATGGATGAGCTCTTTGAAACGCTCACGCTTTTGCAAACGGGAAAAGTTAAGAACGTCTCTGTCGTGTTAATTGGAAAGGACTATTGGGAAGACCTGATTAATTGGAAGAAATTTGTAGAATATGGCCTGATTAGTCCTGGAGATTTATCATTGTTTCATTATGCAGAAACAGCTGTTGAAGCCTGGAAAATTATAATGAGAGAACATTAGCAAGGCAATTCATCATGAAAATATCTTTTCACGGAGCCGCTCGTTCAGTCACAGGTAGTCGACATGTAATCGATGCCGGCCAGACCCGTGTGCTGTTCGATTGTGGCATGTTCCAAGGCAGACGCGATCAGGCGAGGGAGCGGAATCGCCACTTAGGGTTTGACCCCAGGTCCATCGATGCGGTGTGTCTCTCTCATGCTCACATTGATCATTCTGGCGCTCTCCCCGTATTAGCCAAGGACGGTTTTAAAGGGGCCGTTCATATGACCAACGCCACCGCCGATTTGACGGAAATTCTGCTGGCTGACTCCGCACGCATTCAAGAAAATGATTGCCGGTACGTGAATAAACTAGAGCGTCGAAGAGGCCGACAATGCGTCAGTCCGATTTACTCCAGCGACGATACGGAGAAGATTGTTAGGCAGTTTCGAGGTACGGGCTATGATCGCTCTGTTTCACTATCCACCAATTTGACTGTAAGATTTCACGATGCGGGCCATATCATTGGATCGTCAGCCATCTGGCTCAGGCACCGGAATCGGGGAAATTCGACCTCTCTTCTTTTTTCGGGTGATTTGGGCCGTGCCAATATGCCTATTCTTCGAGACCCGCATCCCCCTCCGCCATGTGATGTCTTGATTATTGAATCCACCTATGGCGACCGCCTGCACGAGGATGAGGTAGACCGGCGGAAGGAGATGGCCAAGAAACTCGTTCAACATGCCATTCAACACAAGAGCAAGATTATTGTCCCGGCATTTTCAGTTGGCCGCACTCAAGACATCATTATGCGCATCAAAGAGTTGGTACAAAATGGAGAAGTGGATCCCATTCCGATTTTTATCGACTCTCCGCTGGCGTTGAAAGCCACTAAAATTTTTCGTCGGCACCCGGAATGCTATGACGAAGAAACCTATCGAACATTCACTTCGACTGGCGATGTTTTTGCGGCCAAGTACATAAATTTTGTCTCGACGGCAAAAGATAGCAAACTCTTGAATCGACGGAAGGGACCCTGTGTCATTATCTCCGCATCTGGCATGTGTGAAGGTGGTCGTGTGGTCCATCACTTGAAGCATACGATTGAGGATGAGGCCAATGTGATCGTCTTCGTCGGCTTTCAAGCCGAACATACGCTAGGACGGAAACTCGTCGAGGAATGGGCTACAGTCCCGATCTTTGGTGTGCCGACCAAACGACGTGCGCAGATAGTTCGGCTCAATGGGTTTTCAGCCCATGCGGATCGCGACGATTTGCTGGCCTATGTTCGCGCCATTAACCCACATCCTCGAAAAGTCTTTGTCGTCCATGGGGAAGAACGGCAGTCGCTAGCATTTGCCATGACGCTTCGTGACGAATTTCCTGGAATGGAAGTGGAGGTTCCCAGACCTGATTCCACTCATGAAATTTAACACCATACCTAACCTATATCTCTATCATCTTTCACTTTTTTCATTCTCGAATTTGATGAAAGATGCCTTAATTTACTCTCGTCGCCGGTAGCAAGGGTGAAAAAGTTGTTTTAGTTTTTTAACTCCTGCAGGAGAACCACGAAGGCATGAACCCGTCAAACGACCTGTCCATAGAACATGGGCAATGTATTGCTATTTTTGCTTATGATGTGGGGTTCTCCATACAAATCGAAGTAGCTGAACGCCGGATCACCACGATTAAAGAACGAGAGCGAATTAAACGAACACGGCCAGCGCCAGCTTATTTTGATTATCAACCACCTCCCCTTCGAATCATCCAAGAACAGGCTCCTATCAACGTCGGAAACCACCAGACCCTTCCCACTATTGAAACCGTGTTGTATGACTTTGGGGCCATGATGGTCATGTATCGGATTCCCTTCCAGGGCTTACTATCTACTCTGCTCCCATTGAGTGAAGCCTTATATGAGCATCAAGGCCTTTGGAAGGCTTCGCAAACCCATGTCCAACACCTTCTTGAAACTTTAGAAGATGGAGTGGAAAAACCAGAACTTTCTCCACTTGTGGAAGACTATGCAATTTTTCATATTTTCCAGACCCAGCCCTCCATCACCCCCGCTCATTTTTTGGTACAATACGGGTCAGCGGTAGCCCAAATTCTCCGGTGTGAAGCGCAACCACTATCCGAGCAAGAGATTCGCGACGCCACAGGAGCCCAGATTGCGTTTGGGACAGAGGATATCACCCTCATTGATTGGAATGCTGCGCTGGTAATCGGGCAGGAAATGGATGATGTGCAGGCAGTTCTGGAATTCGCAAACGTGGAGTTAGTTGAACGACGATTCTTGGACCACCAACTCGATAAAGCATTAGAGGAAGCGTATAGGAGATTCACCAAACGGCCGTGGAACACGTATCGCTGGCCCGCATCAATGGATGCAAACCTTCGGCACATTGCCGGGCTTCAAATGGACAGTGCAATGTTGTTTGAACGAGTTACGAATACCCTGAAATTATTCGGGGATCAATATCTCGCCCGAGTCTATCGAATGACCTCAC
>JBFJON010000253.1:0-3820 GCA_041617575.1 Nitrospirales bacterium
CAACAGGTTCACCTGGACTGGTCCAAGGTCCAGGCACCCAGCGGGGGTTGTCTGTCAATGGCCCTAGGGTATGAAAGAGGGCATCTTCCGCTTTTTGGCGATCATATTCTGGCGAATTGGGATCTTTCCAAGATGCATCTGTGAGTAAAGCTTCTCCAGCTTCTTGTATCGCACGTAGCCGTTTGTTGATTCGATCTGTGATGCTGGGCATCGCTAACTCCAGAACCGATGTACGTAAGAATTCCAATTGTATGTTTGCGTATTTAAGGGTTATGGACGCAGAAGACAAATTATGGGATGATATCCTTAACTCCGTCAAAAAACTCGTTGACGAGACGGAGTATATCATTGTGGAGAATATCGCCACCCAATTGCGAGAACGAGACATAGCTTTTGTCGCGGTTGGTGGCCATATTTCGATCTTCCCCTGTAGTTACAAAGCCTCCGCTACGGCACATGCAGAGAGTAAAGATTCGCAATCGAATTTCACCCCCGAACAGGGCAAGAAGTTGGTCGATTGGTGGCTCAAACTTCCAACTATTTCGACATCAGATGGAATGGTCCGATACCATGGTGGCAAAAAGAATATCAGTTACCCGCTGGCACATCCTCAGGCTCTGGATTTTCTACCTGCGGCATTAGATGAGGTAGAATATCTGAAAGATCATCTTCCACCAGTACCTGAAGATGTGGCAGATGCTGTCGCTGACCTACAAGCTGGCATGCCAGAGTCGGTAAATCCATCGTTATAATCTTCATCCCAACTTGGTTCATTTTGTGCAAGAAACCAAGTTCTTCTCCCGATTCCACGGGTGGATAATCGAGGTCTTTGGGTCGCACACAGACGAGAGTTTGTGGGATTACGTGCTTATCATTCTCCAAGTAGCGTACAATCCCTGAATTGTAGCTGACTTGGAGACATTTGACCAACATACAAGCATGAGCGTTGTTGTTGGCCATCGTGGCTATTTGAGCCTCGATTCGTTTGGGAGCGTGCCAATAGTTGGCATCGAATTGGGCGAGCACAGCTCCGTTTGCAGCAGAGATTCCATAATTTCTGGCGATCCCTGCCGAGAGTCTCATCGGAGTATCAACTATAAAGACATTAGCTTGTGCTTCAAGGTTTAATTCCGCCGCTTCTAGCTGGGAATCAGCATTGTTGACGATGATGAGTTCTTTGTAGGGGTAAGTCTGAGCTTTGAAGCATTCGACGCAACGAGCCACCTCTGCGACGCTGTGTCGTCCCGCCAAGCATATTGCCGAAACCAGTGGAAAGTCAGCAGCAGTCGTCATCAAGAAATTCCTGTATCTTGCGTTCTTTGCGCTTTGCTTCTTCCAGTGCTTCGTCGATTTCGTCGGCGACTTCGTGAGCTTTGGCCTCTAGATACTTTGTGCATGGGTAGCAAAAATGCTCGAGCTTGTCCATGCCCTCCAGTTGAATTGGTTCAACTGGGTCCATATCTCTTCCACATCTATCACAGATCACTTGACTGCCCCAAGACCCTCCGCGATCTGTCCCCATGCCTTGCCGAAATCATCGGGGGTTTGCAGAACTTTGTCGTTGAACGCTTTTTCTAGATAAGCGGTCATCTGGTCGAACCATGATTTCCAGACCTCTTTGCGGTCACCAAGAGCCCGGTCATTCAGGATCTTGGTCTGCTCAAAAATTTCGGCAATAGCTGAACCACCAACATATTGATCGTTCGCGATTTCTGATTGGATTTGTAAGAAGGCGTGCCGAAGTTCGTTTGCTTCAGCGGCTTTTTTGTCAGAATTTACACCTTTAGCCCAATCGTAGGCATTTTTGGCCAGTGGGCTATTAAAAGTGGGGTCGCCACCGCCGCCACCGTTGTTGTTTCCTCCGCCACCTCCACCGCCGTTGATCCTGACGGTTGTCTGCACAGTGAGTGCTCCTTGAGATACGTCGAGAATCGTGTTGTTTTCATCCATGTCCACGAACACATAACTTGCGGTCATGACCACGTTTAGCGTTCGTGTCACCTTTCCGGTTCCGAAGAGAATTTTGGAACCATCTGGCCACTCAGTGATTTTGACGTCCGGCAGCACAGTCCAACTGTAAACGACGGAATGGAGGTTAGGCGGAGGATCATAGGGTTTGATCGATAATTCGATCAAATCGCCGACTTCATAGTCGCCACCGCCCATGATTTCCGGAGGTGACACGGGAAGATCTTCAGCTTCTCCGACTTCTTGTACGAGCGCCAGAGGAATGTTCGACTGCCGAGGTGCTGGTTGAGGTTGTTCTACCGGGACCTGGACTTTAGGTCTGGGTGGTGAATTGTCCCCAATCAGCGAGAATTCCTGTGCGCTAGCGGACGCACAAAATATGATCGCTATAAGTAATGAAAGAGTCCTCGTCATCGAACAACTCCTCTGACGTCAAGGATTTGTGATTGGTTAACTTCTAAGCATCGCCGCCGAAATATTTCTCGAAAATCTCTCTGAGAAGCTCGAGTGCCCAAGCGAGAATCAAGTCCCAAGGAATTGCCGCTTGAGCCGAGAGATCGGCACCATCGTCGGCTGCCAATTTCTCGAGGGTTGCAATCGCATCGAAGTCTGCCTGGGCAGCTAGCGAGAATCCACCATCGGGCTTTCCGATTAGCATTCCCTGGGCGTAGCCCTGAATGATCCAGACGTCGTGAGCGAGGTCTTTGAACATTTCTTTTACCTCACCGCTCCGAACGATACTGATGACGTTCTGGATTTCAACGAGAGGTAAATCGGTTGGATAAGCCATTCTCGACACTCCTGACTATTGGAACTCAAAACTAATTATAGTTACGTTGTATGTACTTTACCGCCATTGCGGGGACAACCCTATGAGTTCAAGCAAAGATGTGAACCAAATAGTTAACCTCATGGAAATGGGGATCGGTGCTCCCGGCCCACATGCTCCTGATGGCGGTATGGGTGGTGGTATGGTCAATACTGGCGACGTCGGCAATGTGATGGCCGGGATGATGGACCAAAGTGTCACGCCCCAAGAAGAGACGTACGACGAAAATTTCAGTGATGCTGAAATGAAATTGGCCAAGCGATTTATTGAATTGGTCGGTTGCCCCGAGCGAGCAGAAGAATTGTTGGCCAAAGCTCTTGAGGGTTTTGAATACTTGGGTATGATCGACGATAATGAAACCGACGCCGCTGCTATTGGTGTCGTGGCACAAGGTGTCCCGATGGATGTGGACGCCCCTTCTACAATTGCTCACATGGTCTCATCTTTTGACCCTAGTGCTGGCTAAATTTCTTTCGCCCTTTTCAAATATAATATATAGTCAAGGGTGAAACGTATGTCTAGCATTCTGCGCAACATTGATGCGATTTTTGAGGATCAAGCCGTCCTCGGAGCGAATCCGATGGAACGGGCTACGACAATTTCTCAGGAATTAGCCGCTGCACAGCAAAAGCTCGTAGATCTACGAAACCAATTGGAATCAATCCAGCAAGAGCTACACGGAGCCTTGGCTCTCACTGTTCGCCGTCTCAAGCCTGGCCTTAATGTTGGAGTGAACAAGGATGGCTGCAAAGTTGGGTTCAAGACCAAATTTCTCTTGCTGGCTCCAGATATCGAAAAGGGAATTTGGAAAGTTAATTCCAAAGATAAAAGGTTCGCCAACGTTTTTGCCAAAAAGGCAGGACGGGCACTTGCTTTGAGTGATGACCTCACATTGTTAGCTCGAGCCTTGGTTGGATACTTCACCCAACATTACAAGTCACTTGGCGAAGATATTAATGGCACCGGAGTGGTGGTGGTTGAAAATAAAATGTCAACCTTGATTAAGCTGGCTGAGTGGCACAA
>JBFJON010000254.1:0-3806 GCA_041617575.1 Nitrospirales bacterium
ACCACACGGAAATATCACCGTGTTGACTGACCGGTATAAAGACAAGCGACTCAATAGCCCAAACGACCTGGTCTACAAATCAGACGGATCCCTTTATTTCACTGATCCTCCATTTGGTCTTCCCAAGGTCTTCGACGATCCCCGAAAGGAACTGCCGTATAGCGGCGTATTCCGCTGGCATCAGGGAACCGTCCAATTGCTAGCCACGGATTTGACCGGACCCAACGGGCTCGCATTTTCACCCGATGAAAAATATTTATATGTGGATAATTGGGATCCCAAGAAAAAAATCATTATGCGCTTTGACGTGCAGGGGGATGGCACGTTGGCGAACGGGCAAATCTTCTTTGACATGACCGACGCGCCTGGCAAAGACGCTCTGGACGGATTAAAAGTCGATCAACAGGGAAATGTCTATGCGACGGGACCAGGTGGATTATGGATCCTTTCTCCGGAAGGCAAACATCTCGGAACCATCACTGGGCCTGAAGATTCTCATAATATGGCCTGGGGTGATGAAGACCGGCGGACTTTATATATCACGGCGCAAACCGGAATTTATCGCATCCGACTGAATATCCCGGGAGCCGGGTTGTGAACCTGAAAAGGTAGGAACATGAAAGGCATCTACAGTCGATTATTTCTTCTCGTTGTAACGTTCACGGTGGGATGGAATGTCTGTACCCCGGCAATAGCCCTTTCTGGTGAATCATCAGACAAGCAGGTATCGACAAATATGCACCTCGTCAGACTGGACCCAATATTCGACCGACTACTTTCTCGGGATATTTCGATAGAAACGCTGGCTGAGGGTTTCAGATGGGCGGAAGGTCCAATCTGGAATACCAAAGACCAGGTGTTTCTGTTCTCCGACATTCCTGACAACTCCGTTTTCGCCTGGAAACCGGGAAAAGGCTCCAGCCGCTTTTTGCACCCCAGCGGATATTCCGGAACCACGCCATTCACGGGAAAAGAACCAGGCTCAAACGGACTAACATTCGATCCAACCGGGCGATTGGTTCTGTGCCAGCATGGAGACCGCCGCATCGCTCGCTTGGAACTGGATGGACAATTTACCATACTGGCGGATCGCTACCAGGGTCGGCGCCTGAACAGTCCAAATGATCTCGTCTACAAATCCAATGGAGATCTGTATTTTACCGATCCTCCATTTGGGTTGCCCAAGCAATTTCAAGATTCCTCGAAAGAACTGCCCTTCCAGGGTGTGTACCGTTTGACTCCCCAAGGCCGTCTCGACCTTCTCATTCAAGATGTGGTCGCTCCGAATGGCCTGGCCTTCTCTCCCGATGAAAAAAAGCTATACGTGACGGACGTGAATCCCAAGCGGTCTGCCTGGCTGGTCTATGATGTTCTTGAGGATGGAACAGTTACCAATGGCCGGGTCTTCGCAGATGCCACACCCTGGCGTAATGATCCTTACTTTGGCCCCGATGGCGTCAAAGTCGACAAGGACGGCAATTTATGGGGAGCGCGTCCCGGAGGGATCAACATCTTTGCCCCTAATGGCACCTTATTGGGAATGATCGAAACCGGATTGCCGACCTCCAACCTAAATTGGGGTGAAGACGGCAGCGTCCTGTTTATCACGGGAAGTTCTTCTATCTACCGTTTGCAAACCATGACTCGTGGGGCTACATTTCAAGCTCCTCTTCAATGAGCCTTCCTACCCATCACCCGTCCTCAATTCTGTTTCAACAACCATTTGCTTTCTCTGAATTGGCTCTAGTCCCGTAACAAAAATTTCGATTATTGGACCAAAAGAGCGATGGAACATAAATAGACAAAAGAGCCGACAAACATCACTGAGATCTTGACTTCACTGAGGCTTTACAACCCATACCGAACATTACCCGGCACAGACCGGGCTCACCACAAGGAGGTACACCTCATGACCACCATAACCGCAACAACCAGTATGGCTGAAAAAGTAGATACCGCTCATACGGTTTCAAGAGTAGGCACATTTCTCACAAGATTCGGTCTCGTCCTCGTGTTTCTTTGGATCGGCGCCATGAAATTTACAGCCTATGAAGCCCAGGCCATTCAACCGTTGGTGGCCAACAGCCCGTTCATGAGTTGGCTGTACGGCCTTTTCAGCGTCCAAGCTTTCTCGAATGGGTTAGGAGTGCTGGAAATCACAATCGGCTTGATGATCGCTGCAAGAGGAATTACACCGGTAGTCTCCGCATGCGGAAGCGCATTGGGCGCCGTGTTGTTTTTAGGCACGTTGAGTTTTATGGTTTCCACTCCCCCTGTCTGGGAAGCTAGTCTTGGTGGATTTCCGGCCTTGTCCGTGGCCCCGGGACAATTTCTCTTGAAAGATCTGGCCCTCCTGGGAGCCGCAATTTTGACATTGGGTGAATCGCTGGACGCCATGAAGAACAGATTCGAATAATGGCCTCGTATTTCAACCGGACCAATTGCTCAAGAAGAACGTTGTCATGATAACCTGCGATCAGTGCCAACATTCCGTGACCACATACGAATGGCATACCAAAACAGAATCTTTGTGAACATTTACAATTGAACGCCTTAGCCAACACTCAACGTCCTCCGCACACCCGAGTCAGGTTTTCTGCCCGCATTCCCGCCCAGACCGCCGCGTAGCCCGCTGGAGCACAGGAAGAATATCGCCACCTTCATGTGCTCCACGCCATGAATATTTTCTATTTTTCTCCACCCTACTACGCAGGTTTTTGGCATTTTGTTATGACGACACATGTTCATTTTCCTAAAAAATTTCAGACGTGCTCTTTGTAATATTCTTAAGCTCCATCGGACAAAGGGGAGAACAGACACCTTCATCAATCACTAGAAGATTAGTGAGGAAACGTTGATGACCCGGTTCACCTTCACAAACAGAATCTCCCCTTCCCAAACTCTGAAGTGGACTGTTGGATCAATGATCGCAATGTTTATTGGATTCATTCTCTCTTTCGATATCCTTCCCGTTCTCTCACTCGCCACTTTGGAGAAGCATCACGCACGGGTTCTTTTCTTTACCAATCATCATTATGCATTGGCAGTCCTTTTGTATATCGGTTTGTATTCCCTTCTAAAGGGACTCTCCATTCCCGGTGGCCTGTTGCTCACCCTCGCAGCCGGGTATCTTTTCGGAACCGTCCCGGGCACCGTCTATGTCCTGTTGGGAGCCACAGCAGGAGCCACCCTGGCATTCCTGGGAACACGATATCTGTTTCGAGATTTGGTCCTGGACAAAATCGGAAAGCACGTCCCAGCCTTCCAGGAAAAGGTGAAAGCCCGTGCGTTCATCACTCTGCTGGTTCTTCGATTACTCCCATTTGTGCCCTTTACCCTATTGAACCTACTGGCCGGTCTCACTCCCATAAAATTCAATACGTTCCTGGGTGCAACCATGATCGGCATCCTCCCCTGCACATTTGTGTTGTCGTATATAGGAAGCCGGTTGCCACATGTTTCCGCATTATTCGATATGGACTCTTCTTCTCTGGTGGTGCCCTTGGCGGGCCTAGCATTTCTTGCACTGGTTGCACTAGCCTGTCATTCCTGTATTTCGCAGGTCAAGAAAACCCAAAAGGGAGCATCCCTTTTCGGCGGAGTAGGTTGGCCTTCAATGCTTGAAAGTTCCAAGCCCGTACCCACACAACCCTAACGACATCTCCACGACGAGGCACGTATGTCCAATTCCAATCATTATGATGTCATCATTATCGGAACCGGAGCCGGCGGAGGAACACTGGCACATCGTCTGGCACCTACAGGAAAAAAGATTCTCCTACTGGAACGAGGAGAGTATCTCCCAC
>JBFJON010000255.1:0-3803 GCA_041617575.1 Nitrospirales bacterium
AGCAGTTTTTAGGCCTGCTGAACTTTGAAAACAAAGTGAAGCTGGCTGAACTGCCTGGCGGGTTTGGAGCAAACGTTCGGTATGAAAACTCATAATTCCCCGGATTCCTTTTTCTTAAAAACACATTTGACCGTCCAAACTGCTGTGGAGGTCAGCGGATACAGCCCGCAATACCTCCGCTGGTTGTTGCGATATGGCAAATTGGCTGGTTCAAAAATTGGTCAGGTCTGGTTGATCGATAAAGTTGCTTTTGAAGGCTATCTTGAGAATGCTATTCAAGCCAAAGACCGGCGATTTGGCCCCAAAAAGGGCTAATGAGTTTCTCCCTAGAAAATTCAATTCACAAAAACTGGTCCAGGGTATTCAACTTTAGTGTGTGACACGCTTTTTCGTGGTCCAATCCGACTGATTGAAGCCCAAATTATTAGGGTTCGATTCCAAAGTGCGTCTTTGGCACGTTTAGGTTTTCTCTAGGGAAACCGTTTTAGGAGAAATAGAGTAGAGTTACGCGTTCCAGATGTCATACTCTTCATTGAGTGCCTGCATAAATGCCGCATCCGCAAACTGCTCATCGGTCAAGGTTTTCATCCGCGCCAGATAATCCTCGAAGCCAGCCGGGCTGAAAACACTCAACATTTTGGCACCGTTTTGGCTTTTGGCTTCGTGCCAGACATTCGGCGGAACGTTGATCGTGGTACCGGCAGAAGCGACGACCGTCGCATCATCAAATAACAGCGTCAGTTCTCCCTCAAGGATATAAAATATTTCTGTCATCTTCTTATGGTGGTGGCGGCCCAGATGAAAGCCTGGCATCAATGTATCTTCTACTATCGAGACTCGCCCCTCTGCTAAATTACCGATAGTTTTGACGAAAATGTGGTCGCTAGACCATTCATATTCAATACCTTTACCAGGTTGAAGAATTTCGTAGTTCATTATCTTCTCCTTTTGGGTTTCACTTCAATCCACGTCGTTTGTTTCAGAAGCGGGTGATTGGAAAGCGGCAGCTTGTACGTTTTGTCCTGTTACGTAGTTATACGACTCGACAATCAGTTGAAAAGTTATATCCAGTTCCACCATGGATTGTGGCGTGTAAAGCATAACCAGCCCTTCCCACCCTTCACGTTGGTCTGCCCAGGGATGGCGTTCCCCCCAACCCGTTTCTTCAACTTCCAGAGCGCGGTCCAATGGCAAAGGGGCATGCAAACTGCCGTCCTCATGGATATGGGCAAATTCACGCCCGGCTACAATGGCTTCTGGATGAATGACAGGAATGCTTTCATCAAGCCACATACCACGCGCGCCAGGTAGGGAAACGATGGTTGCCCGATCCTGAACACCAGGTAAAGCATACGCCCGTCTAAATAATTGGTCATTTACTTCAGCAACAGGGTCTACCCCTAATTGTGTATGAGGAACTGTGCCAGTTGTTCTTGTGCGTGGGCCGGTCCGTTCTGGCAGCGATGGTATATTCGATTCAGATTCAGACATCGTTGGAACCTCTTCAATGGTAGGTTGAGTAGATTGGCAGGCTTTCAGCGTGAACACTATACCGACGCTTACGAACAAAAACATAGTGAGTCTCAACGGAAATTTATGCTCTCTTTGAGCTAAACGCTCCATGCAATTTACCTTCGCTAAAAAATACTTAATGATCATTCCGGGCGGTTCCTTTTTTTGTAAAAAGCGGTCTTGTTTTATGAGTAAGTTTCTTGGTGGACGATAGGTACTCGGAAAACTGCAAATCTTATTTAGCTCGACTTTGCGAGTTGGAAAGACAGTCTATTCACGTTTGCATAGAATTGTTCAAACGAGAGCGACAACTCGAAAAGCCAACTCAAACATGATCAACATGGCAGCCGGGTTGATCTGCTGATGGCAAAACAAAGTTAGGAGGAATGAAGACATAAGTTTAGCAGAAAGGTTTGATGTTGTTGAGGGACCGAGTTTAGGCCTTCTGGTACTTTCTTTTGAATCGCTTCCAAAAAATGGGTCCTAAACATTTTTCGCCGGGGATGATGCCTTTATAATTTGTAAAAATCGAGGTGGAAAGCGTGTTCTCACGTCTCCCCTTATAGTTTTGATCCCCTCCTGGCTAGCTCACTCCGCTTGGGAACTTTAAGAGATTCAAACACCAATGGAAGACATCCCGCTTCATCGATTAGGTGCGGACAGCGAAAGCGATTTTCCACTTCTCTTCTACCGTACTGAATTAACACCGAAAGGTTCGATTGGCCCGGGAACGCATCGACATACTTTCAATGAGCTATTCCTCATTTTGGCCGGGAATGGTTCTCATATTATCGACTTCAAAGAATACCCGATCCAGACAGGTACACTCTACACCGTCGGTCGAGGACAAGTTCATTACTGGGAATTAGAGGCGTTGCCTACAGGCTTTGTCATTTTGTTCACGGATGAGCTCTTTCACTTATTTGGAAATGAGCGGTTCATGTCTCGACTGGACCTGTTTCACTCGTTCGGTAACGCCGCTCTCTATTTGTCCAGGGAGGAAGTCGACTGGTTCAAACAAACGATGGAAACTTTGGAATCAGAATTCCAAAAACGCGCCTTCGGCCGGCAAGAAATCATTGTTTCGTTGGTTCAAATGATGCTCATACGAGCGCAAAGGCATTACTTATCCACGCATCGACCATCCGAAACCTCCATTGCCGATCAACGCATAACACGCCAATTTCTGGATTTGCTGGAGAGAAGCGTCAGCGAGAACCCCTCGGTTGGTCAACTTGCCGATGCTATCGGAGTGACTGTCGCACACTTAACCACGATGATCCGACGGGTGATGGGTTTTTCTGCCGGCGCGTTAGTCAGGCAACGACGCATCTTGGAAGCCAAGCGGTTGTTGGTTCATACCGACATGACCGTTGCAGAAATTGCCAATGCCTTGAATTTTACTGATCCATCTTATTTCGGTCGCTTCTTCAAGCGGGAGACGAATCTCACTCCGATTGGCTTTCGACAACATTTCAATAGAAAATACCAGAACAGCTAAAAGCAGTCCCATATTTATTTTCACTTCTCCGCTAAACTAATGACATAGCCTAAAACACCCAAGAAAAGCCCAAAATATGACCCCAAACATGCAGCCTTACCAACAGGAGTCGAGATAAAAAAAAGTGGATGGAGTTGTCAATTGTTGAATCGCAGGACTGTCTGCCTTCGGCCGATGCTGGTTGTTCTGCAGCCGCCGTGGACCCTAACGCAATCTCTGTCACGGTGACGCGCAAATGCCATCAGATTATGTTTGAGGATGAGATGTATGAGCTGGTTGATCCGGCGGGTAATTGCTATGTGATGCATGCCACTGACACCGGCACGCCTGACATAAACGTTGCTCTTCCCAAAGACTGGACGCTGACCCTTGTCGCACTCGATGCGCTGGTAATCCTGCCTTTTGGTGGCGGGGATAATTGTTACCACAACGTACTGCGTGACAATCTTGGGCAAGGCTATCATCAATACATTTTTGCGGAAGATACGTATCCGTAAACAAGAGAATGAAGAGAGGAGTTTACCGCTGAAAACGCAAAACATTTTCCAAAAAGGGGTCGGCATTGTGCTTCTTCTTGTTCAACTATTCGACATCGTAATCCATGCGGCAACCGATCAACTCGAACCACTGCGGGTTACTTCCAACCTCATCATTATCGCCTGGTTAGCGACCATAGCATTCGGAAGAGCTGATGGAAAAAACGTGACAGCGGCCTTGATTTCCATTGGAGGGTATTTTGGGCTCAATATCATCTTTCTTGCCCTTGAAGGCCTGACCAATCCAAATACCG
>JBFJON010000256.1:0-3788 GCA_041617575.1 Nitrospirales bacterium
CACCCAGACTCGCGACACAAGTCTGGCTGTAATCGCCCATTCCGGGGATAGCCGGGCGTATGTATTGAGAAATGGAAGCTTAGCTCTTTGGACTAGAGATCATACCCTCATGGAAGAACGGCTGGCGCTCAAACTGATTACCCCTGAACAAGTGCGCACCCACCCGCTTCGTCATGTGTTAACAAAAGCGCTGGGCATTGATCCGCAAGCCCTTCCTACCGTGCAGACCTATTCGCTGGAATCAACCGACCTTCTTCTGCTGTGTTCGGATGGGCTCACTAAAATGCTCGCCGATGCGGAGATTCAAACCCTCGTGCGAAAGGAAGCTCCAAACCTGAACCGGATTACAAACACCCTTGTCGCGACAGCAAATCGATTGGGGGGTGAGGATAATACGACAGTAGTGGTGATTGGGTCAGACTATGACACAACGTTGGCAGATCTGCCACCCACTACCGAGTAGGCCTTCGAAACAGGGCTGACCAGCCAAAATACCCTACCGCATCTTTCATATTCGAAAACCAGCGGTGGGTAAAACTCATGGCGGGATCAGTCACATATTGCAGGGTCAGCACAATGCGCTCTTCGCCTTCGGAAAGCGGGCTCACGGCATGATGTAACTTATCGCCATTAAAAAAAATGAAAGTTCCGGGCTCAGTCGCCAAGGATAACTCCTCAACCTCACGATCTGATTCTTTGGTATGAAGCCGACAAAGCAACTGGCTGCTTGATTGGTCGCGCAAGCCTATTAGCACCGTATAGCGGGCCCCTTTGTAATAAGACGTATCGTAATGATAGCCAATATGATCACCCGGTTCGGTATAGAAATAGAGCGCACAGGCATGGGGGTCTTCATCAGGGCATAGCAGTAAAGGCACCCCCGCGATTTGACTGAGCACATTAAGCAACCTTTTATTCTGATAAAAAGCCAGGATGGCGGGTGCCGATTCTTGAAGCAGATAATAGCTCACGCTGCCACCTTTTTTATGTTTGGGAATAAAATTGCGATTAATTTTAGGTCGAACGCCATCAACTTCCTGCATCAACTCCTCCACAAAAGACTTCGGCATCAGACGCTCCAACGCTAAAAATTCCCCTTGCTCCCAATACTGACGTGACCATTTGTCTATGTTGACCTCGGACATGATGCCCGTGACCTGCTGATCAATAGTATTCATTGTAGGTTGAATCATCCCAAGATCCTTTGAGTTTTCTCTGTTCTTCTAAAAGAATGCCAGCTCAAGTTGAGCACTGTACCATTCCAATCAAAAAACCGCACCGTCTTTTCAGATTAATCATGTCACTTGACCGCTGGCTACTCAGGCTTTTATCGTCGCCTGGTATGCACCAACATCTCAACGTAGTGTTATCAATTAAGGAAGAGTAAATCCCATGGGTCTCCTTCCCTATCGCGACTTGATCCTTGGCCAAGACTATTGGATACAAGATCAAGTTCTGCCCAATGCTTTGGAAGTCGCCCAACGTTGCATTGCCCAAAGTTCTTGGACCTTAGGTTCTCCGTGGCGGCCGGAACCCTGGCCCGGCATGCGTGCGCCGGGAGCCTTAACCCCGGATGAACTCAAGACTATTGAAGACTGCGTCAAGCAACAACTGAAGGTCCCTAGCTTAATTCCACAAACCGATTCTGAAGCGGGGTTATCGGGACATAATCATATTCAAATTTGCGGAGGATCGGAAGGCGTTGCACGCCCACATGTTGACTCGGCCAGAATTTGCGATTATGCAGCAGTTCTCTATCTTCATCCCAGTCCTCCAACAACGCATTCTGGCACCTCATTTTACCGGCTGCATCTTCCTGGAGGATCGCCGGACGGTAACTATTGCCCCAAAGACTATGAAAGTTTAAAGGAAGTACCCGGGTTATCTCAGGAAATGGATCCTACTATGTTTGAAGAAATTCTTGAAGCTCCTTACCTGTTTAATCGACTCGTGGCTTACAAGTCCGACCTCATCCATTCGGCCACAGGATATTTTGGCTGGGATCATGTTCTGGCCTCAAAACGCATGGCTGCCGTCTTCTTCTGGAAAGCGGGCTCGTAATTTTCCTTACCCTCATAGTGCTACCTGCTACCTGCTGACGGTAAAAGAAGTTAATCTGAAGCTTTAAATAGTAGTAGGCAAGAAGAAACAAGGACAAAAGTGGTCAGATTTTTGAGACAGTTTTTGTAGATTTCTTATTAGAACGGCTGCTCTTATCTTCCCGGTTCCCATTTTTCAACATTTCCACAGCAACCTGTTTGATCGTTGGGGTAACCGTACCACCGCCGAGCATGCGGGCGATTTCTGTTTCTCGTTGAGTGCCGGTGACTTCTTGGACCTTTGTCAGCGTTCGGTCAGCCAACGTTGATTTCTCCACCACAAATTGCGCATGCGCCTGTGAAGCAATCTGCGGGAGATGGGTGAGGCAACACACCTGATGGAATTGAGCCAATTGACGTAAACGTTTGCCCATCACCATCCCAGCTTCTCCCCCGACACCACTATCAATTTCATCGAAGATCACTACAGGCGTTTGATCATTGCCAGCAAACACTGTTTTCAAAGCAAGCATGATGCGGGACAATTCGCCACCTGAGACAATCCGGCCTAAAGGCATCGGCGGCTCACCAGGGTTAGGAGCGAGCAAGACCTCAAGACGATCCATGCCCGTCGGGCCAAATACACCCTTGTCATTATGATGTGGGACAAGGTTCATCTGAATCTGCATGGCCCCCATTTTGAGGCCCTCGAATTCTTGCTGAATCTGTTTGACTAATTGTTTTGCTACCTTCTTTCGTTTGGTGGATAAATCTTTTGCCAAGATCTCCATAGCTTCAAAGCTGTCCCTCACTTCGGTTTGGAGTTTGGCTATCTGTTCGTCCTTGTCTTGCAGTAAGGCCAAGTCCTGCTCTAGGCTCCTTACCAACACCACCAATTCTTCTATCGTTTTGCCATATTTCTTTTTTAGTCGCTGCAAGGCGGCTAAACGACTGTCAATAACCTCCATGCGCTCCGGGTCGGATTCTGTCCGGGAACGAAAATCCCGAAGATGTTGGGTAACCTCCTGGAGGGCAATAGCAGAGGATTCTAAATGCGGCAGCCAAGTCTGGCATTGCCTATCAATCTGACCGAGTTCCTGAACCCAGTTGGTGACATCCTGAAGTTGTGCCAATACCGAATGCTCTCCGTCATATAATGTCTCAAACGACTGATTGGACAATTCTCCCAAACGCCCACTGTGTTTTAAGCGATGATATTCCTGACTGAGGCCTTCCTCCTCACCAACCTGTAATTGTATGTTTGTCAATTCCTCATATTGAAATTGAAGAATATCTTGACGAGCCGCTTGTTCCTCAAGCCTTTGTTGCAGGACCTCCAAGGCCAACTGCTTTTTCTTCCATTCTTCGTAGGATTGCTGGAATTTTCCAACCAGACTTTTTAACTCTCCATACGCATCCAGGAGTTCAAGCTGGGTTTTCGGAGACAACAACGATTGCTGATCATGTTGGCCATGAATGTCCACTAATTGCCGCCCAACATCTTGAATAGTTTGTAACGGCGCCAATTGTCCATTCAGGTAACCCCGATTTTTCCCGGAGCGTGCCAAGATGCGACGGATATAGATCTCGCTTTGATCGGAGAGCAAAAACCCATCCTGGCGCAATTGTAGAACCAACGGGTGGGATTCTTGAAGTGTAAAACAGGCTTCTAACAGGGCTTCATCCGCGCCGAACCGAATGTGATCTGAAGACGCTCGACCGCCAACGAGCAACAGCAGTGCATCAATC
>JBFJON010000257.1:0-3759 GCA_041617575.1 Nitrospirales bacterium
CAAAAACACCTGTTGGTCAAAAATATTGATCACATCAAAACCAAGAACAGCTTTATAGTCATCCCATAGCGATATGCCCTGGTCAATCGAGAAGTTATAGGTCGTATAGGAAGGGCTATTGTCAGAATTGGTCTTTTCTCCCGGCTTTGCTGTCCGCAAACCCGATCCGAATAACATTTGCCCAGTGACCGTCGTATGTTCGAAAGGATGATAAGTTAAGACAGCCGAACTGGTCACGAGTTGCATATGGTCACAAAATACACCGCTGCTGCTATTAATATCATTAATTTCTTCTTGTTCGAGAAGAAAATACCCAGATTGCAATTTCTTGCCGCGGCATTGCCCCCAGGCTACATTGCCCCTGCCATAAAGATTGTCCAAAATTTTAGCTTTGATACTCAGATCGACTCCCCGTTGCCATCCACGTTTAAACGCAAAATAATTAAGTAATGGGGTGGTGCCGAATTGTCCGGCATCGGATAAATTTTTATTCAATTTATAATAACCGGTCAATTCTATTGATACCGAATCTCCCAGAGCATGAGCAGAGCCGATTTCAAAATAATGCGCCCGTTCAGGTTCCACAGTTCGATTAGTCAAATTCTCGGGTTCCGCAGTAGTGCCCACTGTGTCGAGTTGAAGAAATGGTACAGATTCCAAGGTGGGCGGAGTAAATAATCTTCCATAGAAGGCATGAAAAACATGATTTGGTGTCATGGCATACGCTACTCCAATCCGTGGGCTCACTTGACCGTCATTGGTCAAAGCCTGAATTTGATCAAAGCGAACGCCCAAATTAAAAGTCCATTGCTCCCAAGGGGTCCATTGGTCTTGAATCCAAAATTCTTCACGCCATCCAATGGTGCGATTATCGGCATTTCGAGGAATGATTCCTCCGACTGGGTTTCCCGCCGCATCTCTCAAAAAAACCGATAGCCGGTTTTTATTAACAGCCTGGGTCCTTTGAATCTGAAATCCCGTTTTAACTAAATGATCGGGATTTAGTCGATGGCTGTAATCAAAGCGTATCCCTCCCGAATATGCCCACCGATCTTGATCACCTGCGGAAAATGGTTCGTCAGGATCTTCCGTATACGACAAGACATTCGAGGGGTCGGTCGTAAATGTGGCTCTTGAATGTTGGAAATACCCCGCTAGGCTGAAAAAACGTTCACGGTCCCAATCATGGTGCCAAACAAGGTGTGAATATTGATTGTTCTCCTTTTGGAATTCATCCACACCCTGAGAATCCACCGGCTCAAAACCTGGATTATCCCCTTGAATAAGTCCGACAATAGTGGGATTCGCTGCCAAATCTGGTCGAGTAGGAATCTGGAATTTGGCGATTGAATTGAGGAGCAGCCACGTCACACTATTTTGATTATCGGCCTGCCAATCACCGCGGAGCATGGTTTGGTTTTGGTTGCTTTGATCATGAAAAAAAGGTTTTCCCAATGTAGGCGGATCAAGCCCTCGGTTGGTAGAAATAAAGCTATTCATTAAGTAAACGCGAAAGGCCGAGCCAATCGTTCCCCCATATTCCAAAGCAGGATTCAGGGTTTCGTTTGACCCGCCAAAGAATTGCAAGGATCCAAATGCCGGGTGGGCCCCACTTTTGGTGGTCACGTCAATGACCGCCGCCGTCTTATTGCCGAATTGCGCTTCCGGCCCACCAAGTATAATGTCCGCTCGCTCCCAGGTACGAGGAGAAATAACATCTGTAAACACAGAAGAGACCGAATCCGGAATCGGGATGCCATCAATACGGAATTGAAAATTGGCATGATCCTGACGAATGTGGACTTGTTTGAGCCCCCCATCAACAGCACTCGGAAGCGTGAGCAACACTTGATTCAACTCGATATTATTCCCTCGTGGTAGCTCCTCAATATCTTTCCGGCTGACCGAAAATGTCTCACTCGATGTATGGTGTTGAATCGGAGGCAAAGGCGCCACCACTTCTAACGTCAATTCTTGGCGAGGGGCCAACGTAAGCATCACCTCGGTCAACGGCTCATTAGTAATTTTAAAAATGGCTGATTCGCTGGATAAAGAAGACTGGGTCGCCCGAATGGAATAAATGCCAGAACCAGGCACCCCAAAAATAAATTCTCCTCCTTCATTCGTGACTTGAGTTTCAAGCAATGAACCTTCCTGATCACGCAATTGCACATCCGCGTGAGGAACGCGACCAAGGTCTTCGTACTGCACCACGCCCGTTATGATCCGAACTCGTTTTTTTTCCTCATTCTCGTTCCCCTCAGCTAGCGACAAACCATCACCAAGCAACATACAAAAAAGACCAAGACAAACTGCGGGGTTTCGCATACAAAGTGATAGCCAAAGCCACATCGATTATTATTCCTCAGTCTCACGAGGTCTACTGTTGGGCTATCAAAATAGGAATAGCGAGTCCTATTCGATAGACAACACACGACCTGGTCCAGATTGTCAGACCGTTACCAAAATTTTAATTTAGGAGAAAAGGGAAATCGGAGGACCGCGCGAATGAATCAGCGTAGAAGGAAAAAAAACGTGTACCTGATTTCTTGAGAGAGGAAGTAGCGAATATAGCCATGACCGTTGCGCCAGTCGAGGAACATCCCAAGCCAAGGAGTTACCGGTGTGCTGTTCCACCCATTGGCACAAATCAAAATCGGCATGTTGGTGACCATCATGATCGATTTCGGAAAAGATATGATGGATTTCGAGGGCATGCCCAAACGGAACAGCAACAACAAACACCAATGCGAGCAATAGGGCAAGACCAGCGCACAAGGAAGATGAAGAGGAAAAGCTGGGTTGGTTCATAATACTTAACCTTTGGCCCAAGCTAGCAAAGAGCCTCTTTTCTGTCAACAGAATTTGCAAGTAATTTGCAATAAAAATTTCCCCGTCAAAGAAACTCCGTCATGACCTTAAAGGAGATCATCCCAACGCAACAACGCATCATCCGAAAACATTTCATGGAATCGCATCGAGAAACAACCATTTTTTCAAGAGTTTTCTCATAAAAACCGAAGAGGAAGAATAACTGAGTCTACCTTACCGTTCTAGGAGCTTCTCTTATGGGTTCAAGTCGAGTTTTTATTCTCCTTACGCTGTTTATCATTGGAGTAGTCGTGGGCGGTCAGACATTTTTAAGTCGGGTTCCCTTGGACCAAGCTCTACTCAAAATTAGATCAGGCCATCCAACTTCTGGAAACGTGACGGCTGGCTCAAAAGATTCGATTATCCCATTGGAGCGTCAAGGCGGGGTGTGGGTCGCTCAGGTGGAATTTAACGATTTCCATCAGACCAAACTTATCGTGGATACTGGAGCAACCTTTACCACGATTTCCGAAGATTTGGCTTTTGATGCAGGTATTCAGCCAGACTCAAGAAGTCCTGAAATCAATTTGAATACGGCTGGGGGAAAGGTTCAGGCTAAAATGGGAATTGCCCCAAGAATCCGCGTAGGCCATGCAGGGCGTGATGATGTACGCGTCGTTATTCACACGATCCCCAATCTTCCAGAGGGCATCGATGGGCTTCTAGGACTCAGCTTTTTTGATCGCTTTATGGTTCGGCTCGACCAATCTCAGAGTGAACTTCATCTCACTCCAAAAAAGTCCTACCCATGATCTTACTTGCCTGACAAGAGTGAATCGACCCTTCACCCTTAGGGATTCCCTAAACTCTTCCACAGATTCATCCTAACAGCTGTAATACCAAATCTCTCCTTGACAGTCTGCAAAGGCAGTATGGTAATACTACCTG
>JBFJON010000258.1:0-3743 GCA_041617575.1 Nitrospirales bacterium
CGCTCAATCATGGTCATGGGCCATGAAAAAGGAAAGTCCTTAAAAGAACGCATGAGTCGAAACTTCGGCATGGCGAAACCTGAAGGGTATCGAAAAGCCTTGCGTCTCATGAAATTAGCCGAAAAATTCCAACGCCCCATTGTGACCTTTATCGACACCCCGGGAGCCTATCCTGGAATCGACGCCGAACAGCGAGGGCAGGCGGAAGCCATAGCCCGCAACTTATTGGAAATGATCAGACTTCAAGTGCCGATTATTGCGGTGGTCACGGGCGAAGGCGGAAGCGGAGGAGCCTTGGCCTTAGGCGTAGCAGATCGTATCCTGATGTTAGAGCATGCCATCTATTCCGTGATTTCGCCTGAAGGTTGTGCAGCCATTTTATGGGGAGATGCCTCTAAATCGGCAACTGCCTCGACAGCGTTGCATATGACCGCCCCAGAATTACTCAACCTTAATATTATTGATGACATCATCCTTGAGCCATTAGGAGGCGCGCACCGCAATGTGCCTCTTACGGCGAAGCATGTCGCCAAAACACTCGATACTCACTTCCTCCAACTGCAGAAGATCCCTCTTGCCACATTGCTGAAACAACGTGAAGCCAAGTTCCGAGGCCTAGGAGCGATTAAGACACTACATACCGGAACCAAACGAGCTAAGACGGCAAACTTGTAATCCGTAGACTAAAATCAATATCGATCGAATAGGGTCCCAAGCAAAGGTACCTCCCCCACCAAATTTTGGCGATAGAATCCCGACTCGGTCTTCCATTATTTATTGACTCTTAAAAACCGAAAGAAGTAAAGATTGAGTGCCATTCAGGTGCTACTTCCATTTCGCAAATGGAACAACACCAAACACATCACTACGGATAGCTTCGAGAGCAGGTTATGAGGAAGGAGAGGACCGAGAAGAAGGCTCAACATCGTCAGGTGGCGGGTAGAGTTTTTGTATCCGTTCCACTAGTGATTGAACTTCAGGGGTCGATACTCGAGAAGGATCGCTCGGCGGATGTTCCCAGATCAGTTCCGAAAACCCATATTCTTCAAACGTTTGCCGAATCACAGTGACTAAGGCTTCTAACATGACCTCATCACCCCACATGAGGTCAAGTACGCGATCTTCTTTTTTGACCGGCGCTGGCTCTTCATGTAACAAAGCCCAGCAGCGATTGAACACCGTATCCCTCACGGAGCCGGGCGCATTCAATGATTCCAAGTCAGACGTACATAACGCCACCACCATCAACACGAATTGGAGATCAGGTATTCCAGGATGGATGAGGTCTAACCGTTGCATAATCCTATGGTACCTATGATTTGATAATCCTGACAAGCCCATGACTCAATCCCACGAACAAGAAGCGCTCACCAAACTCATCGACCGCCTCGGATCGGCCCATGCCGGCAAACGATTTGAAATGCAAGCCCATTATTCAGCACTTTTGTTGAGTGGCCATCATATCCATGTCCACATGGAAGAATTTCCAGTCATTGCCTGGCTCATTAAAACGACCCTAAAAGCCACAGGTCTCTGGCCTATCGCGGTGAGAAATTCCACATGCTATCGAATTGTCGAACATATGGTTCCACTCCCTCATCTCCCGGAAGCATTCGATGGATTTCGAATTTTGCATTTGTCTGATCTTCACATCGAAGGCATGATCGATAAAGGGCAGGCCCTACAAACTACATTAAGAACGTTACAATATGATCTCTGTGTCCTCACGGGTGACTTTCGATTTCTAACTTACGGCTCTTATGAAAAAACGCTGCGATTGATGAAAGACCTCGTCAACACCATTCACGCCCCGTTTGGAGTCACGGGCGTTTTGGGCAATCATGATTGGCTGGAGATGGTCCCGGGACTGGAACAAGGTGGCATTCGCATGCTCCTCAATGAAACGCAGGCTCTTGAAAAAGGATCAGATGCCATTTGGCTGTTAGGCTTAGATGACGTGCACTACTACGAAACTGGGGATCTAGAAAAAGCTGTCGGCGCGGCACCCACTGACGCCGTCCGCATTCTCCTCGTGCATTCTCCCGAAATCATTCCAGAAGCCTACACAGCCGGCATGGACCTCTATCTTTGCGGTCATTCTCACGGAGGCCAAATCTGCCTTCCTGGAGGACACCCCATTGTTACCCATTGTCGGTGTCCCAGATCATATAAAGCCGGTTCTTGGCAACATAAAACCATGCGTGGTTACACATCACGAGGTGTCGGCACTTCACTTTTCCCCATCCGTTTATTTTGCAAACCAGAAATTATCATCCACACACTTAAAAAAACCCCTTAATCCAAGTACAGCTGCTCCTCACAGCCGCTAATTCGTTTTCTCAAAAATAACCCCCACAGCAATATCCTTACATTCCCTACGAGCCTGACCCCTATTGTTAGAATTTGAGGGAATAGCAAACTAAAATGGCAATTTGAGTCCGCCAGGAAGGCTCTTCTTCAGCCCTTTTATTGGAAGGCTTTTTTCTAACAGGGTTTTGAGAACGTCATTATGTTGTGTGACGCGCTCCGTGAGATCCTCGGCGATTCCGTTAAACGCTGACAAATTGCTCTTAAGATCCTTCATGGGTTCAGCAATCTTCTCCGAGATGGCCGCTTGAAGTTCCGCGCCAAACTTCGCAGCCATTTCATTCACCATCTTGCCTGCCGCTTTTTGAAGAATGCGGTCCAGATCGGAAGATAGAGTCACATCATGTTGTTCCAACGTCCCCTTCACATCAGCCTGAAGAGACAATTGTGAGATGCCCGACACGGCTGAGCTGAGTGCCTTGGTCAATGGATTGGTATCTCCCTCTTTGCCCGCCGAAAGATGAAGGTCGCGTAAATTCACTGCACCATTAGCTATCAACGCTTGGCCCTTTAGTTCGGCATTCATTTTCACATCGCCCAGCCCGCTCGTAAGAGTCACAGGCCATTTGTCATCTTTGGACAACACCAGTTTGGTCAGCTCATACCCTTTTGCCTGTAAGGCCAACTGATCCTTGGAATCGGCGGGCACCACATGGTCGAGAGCCCCTTCCAGTGCTACAGATTTCACCCTTTTCAATTGGTCTCCGGAAAAGGTGAAGGTTGTGGGCTGGCCCAAAGTCGGTTGATCGGTGGTGATGTTGTGAACGGTCCCAGCCAAATCTCCCACATCCAGACTGACCGAAACCTTGGTCAGGCGAATCAGAAAGTCCGGAAGCGGATGCAGTTCCTTGAAGTGCACATCCACACCCTTCCCTCGCAGAGGCTTCTGCACTTCCGGGCCAGCCTCGCTTCCACCCAAAGCTTGCGCCCCTTCCAGGAACGGCTTCGCCCGCTCATACCACTCCGCCCCCTGACGAACCCACGATCCTATCTGGGGCCCCAAGAGGGTTTGGCTCATGTTGGCTAAGCCCTGTGGAGACAAATTGTATTTGGCCTTGAGATGTTGAATGTCCCGTTGCGGTGCAGTTTTAATCTGATCGAAGCGAGTACGAACCAACGCCATCTGGCCCTCAAATTCCTTCTTGGCACTTTTCAGGGACTCTATTTCCTGTTCAATATCCTGCTTCAACGATTGCACTTCCCCAACTCCACCCAAGATCCCTTCTACCCCACCCTTCTTGGCTTTTTTCAGATTTTTCACCCGTTGTTTGTATTCAGCCAACTGCGCTTTTCCGGGCAACTCCTTCAATCGTGATTCCCATGTTTCTTTTTCCTGTTTGAGGTTAGCTTTTAGGGTCTCGATCAATCGAATGGTC
>JBFJON010000259.1:0-3742 GCA_041617575.1 Nitrospirales bacterium
GATTCCTGAACCAATCCCGGGGTTGAAAGACGCCTACCTCGCGACGTTACCGACAGATAAAGATCGTGAAAATGCGGAAGCAATCATTAAAGACTATGCGGCTCCCCGATTGCTCACCTTCCGGACCATGAAATTATAATTCTTTGGGGAATATTCATTTTCCCAGACCACGATGTCCAATGCTAAAGGAACAGGATCATGCATAGAGAAATGACGGCCAAAACCCGGTTGGCTTTTCCCATTCTCGCCACTGTCGGCAGTGTCCTGTTGGCAATCATGTTAGCGTGGCATATCCCCTCCTTGAATGCAGCCAAAAAACCTCTGGAAAAGGCCTTTCCCAGTTCCGAAAAATGTAAGCGGTGCCATCTCCGAGTCTTTGAAGAATGGGAAGCCTCGGCTCAGTCCCGGTCAATCGTGACAGCGCCGTTTCGTATCACGCTGGAGCGGTATTTGGCTAAAGCTGACAAAAAAGACCAGGCGATGTGTTTTCAGTGCCATGCACCGCATAGTGCGGAATATGGTGAGCTCTTGCCTCAGTTCATCAAAGAAGTGCAATCCAAAGACCCGCAAATGGATGGAGTTGGGTGCACACAGTGTCATTTGATTCATGAGGTGGATACCAAGGCCCATCCACCCGTGCCGACTTTTCAATTAGGCAAAACCATTTTTGGGAGCTATGACAAAGCCGCTGAAAATTTGGCGCATGAATCCGAAAAGCTTGAGTTGTTTGGAAATTCGCAGTTCTGTGTGACATGTCATGATTCTTTGCCTCAGACGGCACAAACAGCCAAAGATCTTCCCGATTGGTTGGGCACTTGGAAGACGTCTAAAGCGGAAACAAGTGGCAAACCCTGCCAATCCTGTCATATGCCGGAAGCGGTTGATGAATCAGCCAATGGTGAAAAAATCCGGAAAGTGGCGAACCATAGTTTCCCTGGGAGATTTGGGAAAGTGCGTGCGGAAGCGGTTGAACTTGATTTTTCAACGACGGTCAAAGGGACAACGTCCCACGTGGATGTCACGATCAATAGTCTTGTGCCCCACAACTTGCCCTTGCCCCATCCAGGTTGGTCACGAGTGGTGGTAGACCTGTCCATTCAAGGGAAAAACCTGAAAACCGTCTATAATGAACAGCGGTTTTACCAGCGGGTGTTTGGTGGAGATGATGGGAAAGAAACGGTCTTTGATTTCGAAGCCAAAAAGGTTTTACAGGACACGCTTTTGAAACCTGAAGAGACGCGCAAGGAATTGTTTACCTTCCCCACGCCCAAAGATGCCCCTTCCATGGATGTGGTTGTCACGCTCACCTATGCCCCCGTTCATGGGCCACAAGATTTTCTGAAGGCCATTGAACAGGATGCCCCTCTCGGTCAAAAGGACCGAGCCTTCCAAACCGTACAAATTGCACAAAAGAAAGCGAACGTCCTCCTCAAAAAATAGCCGAAATTTCCTCTAGCCTAAGCGTGGAAGGTGGTCTTTTAGCTCACTCGACGCTTGACTCACCACTCTCAAATAACTTTTTTCGATAACCTCTACTATGCTGACCTGCAAATCGTCAAACCATTCAAGTAATTCATTACTCAAGTTAAGGAGCTCAGAAATATTAATTTTACGAATCAATTCTAGCTGCTTTTCTGCCTCTTGATCTCTGTGTGCTGTAATTGTTACGTTTTCCAGACAGTGTGGAATTGTAGTTTTTCTTAATTTTAAAAATTTTCTTCCCTAGTCTGGTGAAACTTTCAGGAATTAAAGAATTTTGGGTTATTTGTAAAACCATTTTACGGAAATCCCCTCCTAAGAGATGCTGAAAATCATCCAGGCATTCAAATACCAACTTCGCCATCTTGCGTGAAGCCGTTTATGCCATTCGAATTCTGATGTGATTATTTCGGCACGGAGTATTTTTAAGTCATATTTAGCGATAAGACAAAACTGGGTTCCATGAAGAACTTTCGCTGATTCGGTGAATCCTTCTTGGTTGAGGGCTGTTATCAATCTTGTTATCGAAGATAGTACTTCTTCCATTGAAGGATCGCCCTTATCAAAAAGGTCACCCATATTTTGAGCCAATAACGGGTGTTTGCAAAGTAGAGAAGGTATTAGGAGGCTTATTCATTAAAGGGTAGGGCGACGTATCACTTTCTCCATCGGCTTAATCCAATAAAAATCTTTATCTTCCGATTTATCCTTAACTCGTGACGGCACCTTGTGAAGCGGAAGACACTAGCTTGGCGTACTTGGCCATGACGCCACTGGTATAGTGCGGTTTGGGTGGTGTCCATTTCTTTAGCCGAGTTTGAATGTCCTGATCCGATAATTCGACGTCCAACCGGCGATTGTTTATATCCATATGAATGATATCCCCGTTTTGGAGGGCGGCGATGGGACCACCTTTTGCGGCTTCGGGTGCGACGTGCCCCGCCATGAGGCCGTGGGTTGCTCCGGAGAAGCGTCCGTCGGTTAAGAGTGCCACGGATTCGCCAAGTCCTGCACCAACGATGGCGCTCGTAACACCTAACATTTCACGCATGCCCGGTCCACCCTTTGGGCCTTCGTATCGAATCACCACGACATCGCCGGCTTCGATGCCTCCTTGCTGAACCGCTCGAAAGGCTTCTTCCTCGCATTCGAAGACTTTGGCTGGGCCTTTGTGTGCCAACTTTTTGTGACCAGCAACTTTCACTACACAGCCTTCGGGTGCCAAATTCCCTTTTAAGATGACCAGGCCTCCACTGGGCTTGATGGGGTCGGCAACCGTGTGAAGCACTTGTTGCCCTGTTGTTTCTTTGGCTGAGGCGGCTTCTTCCTTGAGCGTCCGCCCAGTGACCGTGATTTGATCTCCTTGAAGAAGGCCCGATTCCAAAAGCCGTTTAGCCACCAGGGGAGTTCCGCCTGCTTGATAGAGATCGGCGGCCATGAACTGGCCGCCTGGTTTCAGGTCCGCTAATAACGGCACCTTACGGTTTATCGTGTCAAAGTCATCGATGGTCAAAGGGACCGACACTTCATGGGCAATGGAGAGTAAATGCAGCACCCCATTCGTAGAACCTCCTGTCGTGGCGATGGCGGCTATGGCATTTTCAAGAGCAGGACGTGTGATGATATTTCGTGGCCGAAGATTCTTTTTCAAGAGGTTAATTAATAATGCCCCACATTCCTTGGCCACCTGATGTTTCTTGGGATCGAGCGCGGGAATACCATTGAAACCCATGGGCGAAATACCCAAAAATTCGAACGCAATAGCCATAGTATTGGCCGTAAACTGCCCGCCGCAGGCTCCGGCCCCGGGGCAGGCGTGTCGTTCTAAATCGGTCAATTCTTCTGTCGTCATTTTTCCGCAGGCATGGGATCCTACGGCTTCAAATACGTCTTGAATCGAGACTGGTTTTCCATGAAATTGTCCGGGCATGATGGAGCCGCCATAGAGCATGAGCGAGGGAAGATTCAGCCTGGCTAAGGCCATCACGCACCCTGGAATGGTCTTGTCACAGCCTGAAAGGGCAATGACACCGTCAAAGAGATGACCACGGACGGCGAGTTCGATGGAATCGGCCACGACCTCGCGGCTGATGAGGGAGGCTTTCATTCCTTCGGTGCCCATGCTGATCCCATCCGAGACCACGATCGTGTTGAATTCGATCGGTGTGCCCCCGGCCTCGCGAATGCCCTGTTTGACACTGGAGGCTAACTCGCGGAGATGATAGTTACAGGGTGTCACCTCCGACCAGGTGTTGGCCACGGC
>JBFJON010000260.1:0-3740 GCA_041617575.1 Nitrospirales bacterium
CCGTTTCGTTTCCCTTTATGTTCTTCAGGATTGATGGGTCGCCCATCAAGGGCCGCGAGTCGAGATCGCACCACCGGCACCAAGTCATACGGTGCATTTGGTATGTGTTTTTCTAGTACCTGCTTAAAGGAAGCATATTGATCCGGTTGGATATCAATGAAAAAGAATGAGGGAGCGTTCGTTGGGATTTGATCCTCGATGAGATCAAGCAACGTTTGTTGTACGGTGAGTAGCGTGGTCATCAGCATGACGCCAATACCAATAGCTAAGGTCATGGCCTTTGTAAAATTCCCGGGTCGTTGGAGATTGTTGGCAGAATGGCGTAACAAAAACTTTTGAGGAAAGTGAATGTGCCGGAGGATCCAAAATAAAACGCTCGTCCCACCCAATAAGATTAAAATGGAGACAATAAAGGCGCTAGAAAAGAAGAGACCCAGAGATAACGAATGGGCTTGCCAAATGGCTAACCCTAGCAGGCACCCTGCAATGAGGAGGCTAGTCATTCTTTGTACGCGGTCGTCCCACCAGTTTTTCACTGCCGAAAACAATTTCGTCGTCCAAGGGTGTAGCCCGATTTGAAAAGTCGAACGGTCGATATCTTGACGAAAGACTAAGGCTGGCGAGACAAATCGGATAGCCAGCAATGGCCACAAGGAAAAAGCCAGCGTGGCCAATGTGCCCAGGGCGATTCCACGTAGAATCGGAAAGAGCGTGGGGTGAATCGGGAAGGTTTCGGGAATGATGCCTTGAAGCAGCAGAGGTAATCCTTGGTGGAGCCCTGTTCCAAGAATGCCGCCGACCAGACTGCCGATACCTCCCAGGAGCAGACTTTGTGTCAGATAGATTTTTATGATCTGTGAAGAATCTGCGCCAAGGGTTTTGAGTGTCGCGATGATCGGAGTTTTTTGAGAGATAAATCCTTGAATGGTGCAGGCGACCCCAATGCCTCCCACTAAAAGAATCGTCAGTCCGATGAGGCCAAGGTAGAGCGTTAGTTGGTCTAAAAAGCGGCGAAGTCTGGGCTGGGCATCACGGTAAGAATTGACCTGAACGCCTTCCGGACTGAGGCGCCCGCGAAGTTCTCCAAGCCATCGTTCGAGATGTGAAGAATCAGCCAGTTGTAAACGATACCGTTCATGAATGCGGCTTCCAGTTTTGACGAGTTCCGTCGTATTTAGAGCTTCTCGGGAAATCATGACGCGAGGCCCCAAGCTAAAGGCTGTGGCAATTTTATCGGGCTCTTTGACAAGAACGCCTGTGATGATGAAATTAGCCTGGCCAATTCGAAGTTCGCTACCGAGGCTTAGAGCGAGACGAATGAGCAGCGATTTCTGGGCGATGGCTCCAAAGCAGGGTAATCGTTGGCAACCTGATGGTATGGGCGCCAAAAGTTGGTTGGTTGGCTGAGGGGGTTCAATGATGAGCTTGCCGTAGAGTGGATAAAAAGAATCCAGAGCTTTCAATTCGACCAATTGTGAAGTGGTCTTGGTTACCTGATCGCGGGGTTGGCCGGGTTCAACGGCTGCCATGGCCGCCAACTCTGTGATATGAGATACAATGATCCTTCGTTCAGAGAATGAATCCAACACCTCTCGCCCATTTTGGCTCATGGTGCGTCGCCAAGATAACTCGATATCGCCGCCTAAAAGGCCTCGGGCATCTCCCAAAATGGCCTGTTCGACATTCGTGGCAAACAGGTCCACGGACACAATGGCTCCGACTCCTAAGGCGATACAGAGAAACAAAAATACGAAGCGAGACCATGAACTGGTGGTTTCACGCCAAGCCAATTTTAGAGAGATGAGTGTCACGTCGTTTGATGTACGAATATCATGATGGGAAAGAGGTGTCGTTCACGATAGTTCCATCTCGTAGAGTCAGAATACGCTGGGCGCGAGCGGCAAGCGCCGTATCGTGAGTGACCAATATCAAGGTACTGTCGTGCTGTTCATGAAGTTGCCATAAGAGATCAATCACCCGATTCCCTGTGGCGCTGTCAAGATTGCCAGTAGGTTCATCAGCGAGAAGAAGAGGCGGCTGGCTGATAAACGCCCGCGCCAAGGCCACTCGTTGCTGTTCTCCACCGGAGAGTTGAATGGGATAATGATGAAAGCGTTGTTCCAGACCCACAGCCTGTAAAAGCAATTTGGCACGTCCTTCACCTGTATCCACCCCCTGAAGCTCCAACGGGAGTGCAACATTTTCGATGGCGGTCAAGGTCGGGATGAGATGAAAGGCTTGAAAGACATACCCAATATGTTGGCGACGAAAATGTGCCATGGTGCTTTCTGCGAGTGTTGTAATGTTAGTCCCGTGAATGTGGATGGTGCCTTTTGTGGGTCGATCGAGCCCAGCCAGGAGGCCTAAAAGGGTTGATTTGCCGCTGCCTGATGGGCCAACAATGGCAAGGACTTGTTTGGCCGAGACCTCAAAGGAGATGTCGTGTAAAATTTGAACAGCCTGGTTTCCGGCTGACAGTTGCATGCCTAGCTGATTGACCGAAATCAGGGGCTGGGAAGACCTAGATGAGGAAAAGAACAAGGGAGAATCGGATGAATGAACTGGCACGTTGGTTAACAGACGAATTTCATAAATTAGATGCTTGGGGGAAGTTTCTCAATCAAGCCCTTAGGGTCATGATCATCTTACCAGCCTCTTTTCTCTTCTGTCTGAATATACTGGGATGTGACGTTCAAGAAGATTCACCTGTCGGTCTTATGGAGTCACAAGGCGACAATTTTCAAGTTGTCCCAAATCAAGAACATGTGCGTTCCTCTCTTCGGCAGGAAGAATCACATGGCCAAAAACTTCCTCGAATTGTCGCGTTTGGTGATAGCTTAACAGCTGGACTTGGGGTGCCCTCTGACGATGCCTATCCAGGGCAATTGGCTCGGTGGTTACGTGAACAAGGGTTTGAATACGAAGTGATCAATGCGGGGGTGTCTGGTGATACTTCGGCCGGAGGTCTCAGACGAGTCGAGTGGATTTTGAAAAGCCAGCCCAGGGTGGTCATTTTGGAACTGGGCATAAACGATGGGCTTCGTGGCCAACCCCTAAAAGAAACCTATGAAAACCTCAAAGCAATCATTGAACGCCTAAACGCCAAAGGGGTCATTGTGGTGTTAGCAGGTATGCGCCTTCCCCTTAATTATGGCGATGACTATACAAAAGAGTTTTCTGACCTATATGAACGGCTAGCCAAGGAATTTCACGTTCCCTTTATTCCGTTTTTCTTAGAAGGCGTGGCCACTCATCGGCAACTAAATCAAGGAGACGGGATTCACCCAAACGCCGAGGGATATTCCATTGTGGTACAGAATGTATGGAGGAGGCTTCAGCCAATCCTAAAGGAATTGGCTCTTGAAGGATAAGACGATAGTACCCCTCCTTCAAGAGAAAGAGGGGGCAACAGGAATCTTAAAAAGTAGGATGTGGAGTCGATTTAGAAAAGGGCAGGTTAGGTCTTATAGAAAATGTCGTAGGCCCCATACCCAAGGATAATGGCAATGATTCCATAATACATGCTTGTAATTCCTTCGTACCCTCCACCCGGGGCATTAGCCATTGCTGGTGCTGCTGCTAACATGAATAATAACGTACATAAAGTGATAATTCGGCTCATACAATATCCCTCACTTTCTGACTAGAAGAACCTTGCCCTGATTGTTAGATCCGGTAGCGTACTTTTATATGGCTGGATTGTAGACAATTTTAATTCTGAGATGCAACCCAGATTTCGA
>JBFJON010000261.1:0-3738 GCA_041617575.1 Nitrospirales bacterium
AAACGCGTAGCCGCTTTCAGCCTCCGTAGCTACTTCGGCGAAGGCAGGGAACGCCGCTAGGAGTTTTTCTAAACGCCCTTATAACGTTACAGAGCTGTAACCTGATTTCAACCGTGGTGCAACATGCTGTGAGTAGGATTGGTATGACGGCTTCGATATGGGGTTGAATTGACCCTGGACCAATCACCAATAACCCTGGAGGTGTTAAATGGTTTCACTAAAAGAAAGGGTTGAAGCTAAATCGATTTTTGATGGACAAGATGAGCAAAAGGTACTGAATTTTATTGCGGAAGCACAAGCTGTCACGCTCGAGATGATTGTCGAAAGATTTCCATGGATACGATGGGGGGATCTGTTTTCAACCTTGGGAAAGTTTCGACAGGAGGGTCTAATAACCGTTCATCAGGTAGATACGATTCTTGAAGTGCGGATAAAAGAACAAACCTTCGATGTGGCCTAAAAATGTTCAATCTAAACAATTTGTTGGCTTGTAACACGTTCGTAACATACCTGTTACATAAGAGAAATCTCAAAAATGTACAATTCATTACCTAATACATGGAGGAAATGTTTATGAAGACAGGGTCAAGAAAAAAGTTTATGGGGAATTGGGCCGTCATAGTAGGCCTGTTGTTCGGGTGGTATGGAGTCACCGGGTTTGATTTGTCAATGGCGTGGGCCAAAGAATCGATGGATGACCCAAGCTGGGAAGGCTACACCCGAGTAAGCGGCGTCTCAGGGAATATCAATAGTATTGGATCAGATACGTTAAATAATCTTATGACCCTTTGGGCTGAAGGATTCCGAAAACAATATCCGAACGTGAAGATTCAGATTGAAGGCAAAGGATCCAGTACCGCGCCCCCGGCTTTGATCGAAGGCACGGCCCAATTGGGGCCTATGTCCAGAAAAATGAAGGGCAAGGAAATGGATGCCTTCGAGGCAAAGTTTGGGTACAAGCCTACCCCGTTTCCCGTGGCTATTGATGCGTTAGCCGTGTACGTCAATAAGGATAACCCCATACCTGGGATGACGGTGGCGCAGGTGGATGCGGCCTTTTCCAAAACGCGTCGTCAGGGCTATAAGGAAGACCTTCAAAAATGGGGGCAGTTGGGATTGAATGGCGCCTTTACCGAGATGCCAATAAGTTTATATGGACGGAACTCGGCCTCCGGCACGTATGGCTTTTTCAAAGAGAAAGTGTTGCAGAACGGTGATTTTCGAAATGAGGTCAAGGAACAGCCGGGTTCGGCATCCGTGGTTCAGGGCGTAACGGAAGATCGTGCGGGGATGGGATACAGTGGCATTGGATACCGCACATCGGGAGTACGATCGATTCCGCTGGCCATGAAGGACGGGGGAGCCTTTGTAGAACCGACCTTTGAAAATGCCTCAAAAGGAACGTATCCATTGGCGCGGTTTTTGTTTGTCTATGTGAATAAAGCTCCGAATAACCCGCTGTCACCCATTGTCAAAGAATTCTTGAAATTTGTGTATAGTCGGGAAGGCCAAAACGTGGTGATCAAAGATGGCTATTTTCCGTTAAGCGCTGATCTCATGACGAAGCAACGTGGCAATTTTGAATAGGTTCCTTCATCACCTCGTGAGCCACTTCCTTGTCGCATGACGGGGGGAGTGGCTTTTTTGTGATCCCCCCAACCTAAAGCGTTAAGATCGAATGAATCCCCGCTACCCTGTTCCTACCTCTGGTGTAGAAATTTCACCTGCGCCCGGACAATGGGCGAAACGAAAAACTCGAACAGCCCATCGACGCCTGCGACACACCGTGGATCGCTTGGGTGGTGTTGTCGTGTGGGTTGGGGGCCTTGCCACCATTGTCAGTATTATGGGGATCTTTCTCTATTTGATGTGGGAAGTGATCCCGCTGTTTCGGTCGACCAGTGGTGATCTTGTTGCCACTGTACAAGTCCATAAAGCACGAGCGTTTCTTTCGAATACCACGGTCATTGGTTCGGATGAATACCAAGAGGTGGTGTTTGTGCTTGCGAAGAACCGCTTGCAATTTTTGCGGATGCCTCAGGGCACTCCCGTTCCTGAATTCGGAGGCGAGCTTGAGGTTCCAGGAACAGTGCAGTCGTCAGTTCTGATCGGACAAAAAGGAAACCGGGTGAGTGTGGCCACTCAAGAAGGAATGGTCATTCCGGTCACCATAACTTTTCGACCAGTATTTGAAGGGAATAATCGAACGATTATGCCGCATAGCCAGGTCAGGAAACCCATTCGTGTGATCCCGGATGGTGAGGAGTTGGTACATCATGCTCACACGCAACAAGATGAACGACAGGTTATCGCTGCAGTCACAGGATCTGGAGATTTATGGGTGACACAAATGGAAGAGCCAGGGGAGTTCTCTTTCTCTGATGAAGTAACTATCACGCGTCGAGAGTTGGAAACTCCCGAACAGACAACAATTACGCATATGGTGTTGGATAGTTTTGGCAAACGATTGGTGGCCGGGACCAAACAAGGCGAACTTCTTGAATGGTTGTTGAAGGATGGCACTGATACGAAAGTCCGCCGGGTGGCTGTTGGCAAACCTGGGGAGGCTATCACGGCTCTCACGTATTTGCTTGGAGAGCGAACATTAATTGTCGGGACACAAGCAGGAAGGGTGATGAGCTGGGTTCCCATGAATGAAAGGAAAGCTCCTTCACCAGTTCCATTCCGTAAAGTCACAACGTTTCAGGCCCATAATGGAGCGGTGCAAGCCATCTCTCCGTCTCAGCGGGATAAAGGGTTTTTGACGGCAGATAGCGAAGGGCACGTTATTCTGCATCATGCAACGACGGGTCAAACGGTTCTGGAATTTGACGGGGTTTCGATTGAGACCACGGCCCTTCGTTTTTCACCTAAGGCCAATGGTGGAGCTTGGTTAGGGGCGGATGGCCGTTTGCGTACCTTTTCTATCGACAATCCACATCCCGAAGTCACGTTTCGATCACTGTTTTTCCCGGTCACATATGAAGGCTATGAGGATCCTGAACTCATTTGGCAATCCTCAAGTGGATCTGACGAGTTTGAACCCAAGTTTGGACTTATGCCTCTGATATTTGGAACTTTGAAGGGAACAATTTATGCCATGATTTTGGCTATTCCGCTGGCAGTCATGGGTGCCGTCTATACCGCGATGTTCATGCATCCCCATCTTCGGGCCATTGTCAAACCCGGCCTTGAGATTATGGCCGCTCTTCCGTCTGTTGTCTTAGGATTTTTGGCGGGTCTGTGGTTTGCGCCGTTATTAGAGAAGATTTTTCCGGCTGTGGTGGCGGGGACTCTCCTCTTACCGGTAGTGATTGGGTTGGTGTGTCTGCTCTGGCAGATCTTACCTCGGGCCCTCACCGGGCTAGAGAAATATGGAATTGATTTGCTGGTGATCATGGGTGCAGTGGTGTTAACGGTTGGAATCTGCCTTGCGTTGAACTCATCGATTGAAGCTGTGTTTTTTGGGGGAAATTATAAACAATGGCTCACGGATCATTTTGGGCTGGTGTATGATCAACGCAATGCGATTGTGATTAGTTTTGCGATGGGGTTTGCGGTCATCCCCATTATTTTCAGTATTGCGGAAGATTCCCTTTCTAATGTGCCACGTCATCTAGTTGCCGGCTCTCTCGCACTTGGGGCGACCCAATGGCAAACGCTCACGCGCCTTGTTCTGGTATCAGCCAGCCCGGGGATTTTTTCGGCATTGATGATTGGCTTTGGCCGTGCCGTTGG
>JBFJON010000262.1:0-3721 GCA_041617575.1 Nitrospirales bacterium
GAACACAAAGAGGGCGTGCAGGCGGCATTGCAGGACCATTTGTGGCGCTTGGGTCTAACGCTGGATGCCGATCCCCGTGATCCCCTCACGCTCATGATTGTCGTCCCGGAGGACTTGCTGACGTTCGAGTTTGGTCAAAGCCGGCTTTCGGCTCAGGCGGATCGGTTTTTAGAAGAGGCCATGCCTTTCTATGCTGCGGCTGTTTGCGGGTCCTTGCGGAGCACGATCGACTCTCTCGCCATTCAAGGACATACGGATGATCGCGGTGGCGATGCCTATAATTTGCAATTAAGCCAAGAACGATCACTGGCGGTGATGGTGAAGGGGCTAGAGGTCATTCAAGCTCAAACGCCGTCCGTCTACCAGTGCTTCCAAGAGATGACGTCAGCATCCGGTCGTGGGCGACAAGAGTTGATTTATGACCCCGATAACCGAGTGAACCGCGAAAAGAGCCGCCGCGTCATCTTTAAAATCCGCCTACGCTCAACCGAGCAACGTCATAGGGCTGAGCCGCTGTTGAAGATCCTGGCATCTTGATAGTGCATCGGGGTCTCACTCCTTTATACTTTTTCCTGCTTGATGACCTTCTTTATAGGTCCTCGTTTATTACTGAAAAACCTAACTCCGCAATTATCTTTCGAAGCTCATTTCTATGACTGGAAAGTTTTACCGTAGTTTGGTGGAATTCTCGTCGAACGGGATAGTTTTTACGAAGTGCATCAAAAAGGGTAGGGCGTTCATTTGGAGATGCCAACAGCAATTCTTGCATTCGATGATAATCGGCTTCTATGTCATAGATCTTGGTGACCATTTGTCGTATCTGTTCTTGTCCAGATTGTGGAGGAGTGTTCACCTCGATTAACGGCGCGATTGGTGGTGGAAGTGATTGAACCGGATTCCACGTGGGCTCAATGCCCAAATGTTTGCACAGCGCCGCGTAGATCATGAACGTGCCATTGGCTTTGCCGTCCAGAGAATGCCCGGCAATATGGGGGGTGCCGAGTGTGACGGCTTGAAAGAGATCCCAATTGATCTCCGGTTCATGTTCCCAAACGTCGATGATCGTTGGGCCAATTCGTTGCTGAGTGATGGCGTCCAACAAAGCCGCTGTGTCGACGACTTCACCCCGTGCGGCATTAATAAAGACCGCTGACGGTTTTAGCCATTTAAAAGCCTGCTCATTGAGCAAGTGATACGTCGGGTAGGGTCCGTCAGTAGTCAATGGGGTATGCAGTGTGACGACATCACAGCCGAGGGTTTCTTCTAATGAACGATGATCGATCTGGCCCGTTCCTTCCAATAGCGGATCATTGAGAATCGGGTGCATGCCTAAGGCCTCGGCCTTCTGTTTCACCAGCTTCCCGATATTCCCAATTCCAATAATTCCAATGGTTTTTCCCAATAGGGAAAAGCCCTGCTGTTTGCCAAGGAGCAGTAATGCCGCCATGATGTATTCGGCTACTGAATTGGCATTGGACCCTGCAGCTGAGGCGAAGCCAATGTTTCGGTCGTTGAGATAGGCGGTATCCATGTGATCCGTCCCTGCGGAAGCCGATCCAACAAATTCCACTGGTGTGTCTCTCAATAAGTCTTCATCCACTTGAGTTATAGATCGAATAAGTAAGATGTTGGCGTCTTTCAGATCGGCTGATGAGATTGATCGTCCTGGCAAAATAGTCAGGTTTCCCAGACCTTCGACGGCCTCATTTATATAGGGGATGTTTTCTCCAGCAACGATATTAATGGGATTTTTCATGTGTTTGTGTTAAGCCTTTACGTAATTTGATATGCGCTTTCTATCTTGTCATCCATAGTATCATGCCACCTCAAACCCGTCTTGCCTGACCTAGAAACGCGCTCATTTCTAGTCCATGTTTTTAGGGCCTCATTGCATTCTCCTTATGGTTTTGATATTTCTGATCGACAGCTCAACAAACAACCCTACTTAATGTTTTCCATTTGTGACTGACAGAGGTAGTCGTAATGGGCAAGCGTAGCAAACGTCAACAATCCGGGAGTTCTGAAAAGATACTGGAGACTTCAAGGCCGACTCCGACTCGTGGTCCAAAATCGACACCCGTACTGGATATGGTTCTGCTGGTACTTGCGGGGATCGGCATAGTCTTAACCAGCTATCTGACTTACGTCGCCTGGTTTGAGGCCCACCCGGCTTTTTGTAGTGAGGGTTCCGGATGCGATCTGGTCCAGGCCAGCCGATGGTCGATCTTGCTTGGTCTGCCGATGGCCTTTTGGGGCTTGCTGACCTATGTGGTGCTTGCCCACTTGATCTGGCGTGCCAAAAGGAAACCTGGGAGCTGGACGATGGTGGTATTTGTGGCGGTTTGCGGGTTTGCCATTAGTACCTACCTGACTGTTGTCTCGGTATTGGAAATTGAGGCCACTTGCCACTATTGCCTTGCCTCATTTGGAATTATCACGACCATCATGATTCTCACGCTCGTGCGGCAACCTCCCAATTGGTCGACATCGTTAAAGGAAGCGCTCGTGATCGCCGCGCTTCTTGTCGGTGGCTTGCATCTTCACTATAGCGGCGTGTTCGATGCGGAGGCTGGGCCGGAGAATCCACAGCTTCAGGCCCTGGCCATTCACCTGGTGGACGAGGGCGTAAAATTTTATGGGGCCTACTGGTGTCCCCGTTGTCAGCAGCAGAAGGCCTTATTCAAAGCCTCGGCAAAGCGACTGCCGTATGTTGAATGCAGTTCTGGAGGTAGGGGCAGTGCGCTTACCAAAGCTTGTGCAGCCGCTAAGGTCCGTAGTTACCCAACCTGGACAATTGGTGATCGACGTCTCACGGGTCTTCAAACCCCTCGTTCCCTTGCTGCCGCCACCGGCTTTGACTGGAAGAAGTAGGATCTCATGAAAATTCTTTTAGGTTGTATCTTTCAATGAGGACCTCTGGGCCTTTCCTCCCATCTTCAGAATGAGGGTAAAGAAAAGTGGGGTTGCTCTTTCAAAATTTCAATCTCAATCGTTGTACCATTTCCATGGTGGTGTACCGATGCGGTACATGCTTGATCGCCTCATACACTAGGTACCACGCTTGCCATTGCAATCAGATGCCTCCCGTCTTGCTCCCCTCCTACTCCTTGTGACAGGCTCAGATTCGATGGGTTGTGTAATGTTTCATTATGCAATCTGACTATCCGTCATATGAAACTCTAAGTCTGCCTCCCGAATGGTGGGCTCCTTTGGGCATCTGACGTATCCATTCTGAGCTAGGAGAATGGGATTCCTTAATGTAAAACGCAGAAGGTGTAAGTTGCTTCTGCTTTTTCATTCTGACTTTGATCGATTAATAATTTTTATACCGTCTTTTTCCTTTTTTGTGAACCAAACATGGCCAGTTGTTTTCGTCTTCTGTTCCTGATAGTCCTGATGGTACTTCTGTCCCAACCATGCTTGGGCGAGATATTTGAATGGACGTCGGTGGGCATACGAGGAGCCGTCAACTTTAAGGACGCCGGATTGCCTCCAGGAGAAAAAGTGGATTTCGAGCAATTCGATGTTGTGGGAACTCTTGGATTTCCCTCGCAGTGGGATGTCCCCTGGGATTGGAAAGCCCGGTATCAACTCAATACAACCGCCGGGGCCTTAAGAGGTGATGGGGATACGGGGTTTATCACGACGGTAACCGGGGGAATAGCGTTGACCAAACAACGCTGGCGAACGACTCTAGATTTCGGTCTCGGGGGAGCGCTGC
>JBFJON010000263.1:0-3716 GCA_041617575.1 Nitrospirales bacterium
ATACGGCCCAGCCCGGTTTTGGTTATGGCGTTACTATGGCCGACAATTATCCAAGCCAACTTTTGCCGCAATCGCGTTGGCCTTGGCTGACAATGATTGGGTGGCGATCGATCGACTGTTGACCGCAACGGATTCTTCGTTGAATCGATTGCAACAAGTGGAAGCTGCCAAACACCTTAAACGGGATCGGTTAGTGCAAACCCTTGCCTTTGAAGGTGTCGAAAATTCGCCGACTCCAGAGTTGTATGCTCATTATCTAACGGACTCCATGCTTTCACTTGTTTCTTCTCCGCTGGATACGTTTCAGCGACGTCCGTTAACGGGTCAACTTTGGAGCGGCGTTCCAAATGTGGATACTCGTTTTGTTTTCCAAGATCGCGATCCATTACGGTCACAACAGGTTGAACATCTATGGGCCGTCCCGCTAGGCCGAGGCATAGAATTTCATCCCTTTGTCAGCCGTCGATGGCAACACAATACTGATCGGCAGGTATTTCGCCGAGTGCCTGGAATCGATACTCGAATTGGCGGACATCTGCAATGGGATATGGGATCTGTTCTTGGTGAGTTTTCTTTATACCACCGCAAAGCCCTGACATCTTTGATGGCCCTGCGTGGCCGTACCCTGGTGACGTGGGACAGAAGAACCACAACGGAATTCTTGGCTGGGAGAAATTTGGAAGCCGATACCTCTGTGGGTATGCTGATAGGGGGCGTTAAAGATCTGCTTCGGATGAGTCACACCTATCGAGTGAGTAAATGGGATACGGCGTTTGTTCAGTTTGATTACCCGCGTTTTTATAGTCAGGATCGCAAGTTTCTCGGGCAAGGCTTTGCCGTTGAAGGGGCATGGTCGCATCATCTTCGATTGGCCTATCCAGATTTCACCATCCGTTTGTCGGGTAACCTGCAAGAATATTCCAGGCGACAGACGGTATCCGGAAAATTACCGACGTTATTTCCATCCCGCACTTCGACCATTCCGGTTAGTAATGTGCTTCCAGAAAAATTCCATCAGGTTGAATTAGGAGCCGGAGTGGGGGAGTCGACATTCTTTTCTTTTGGCAAGTCTCTTCGTCCCTTTGCGTTTGGAGGGGTGAATGTCAATCCTGAAACAGGTGTGGGGGCCAATATTTCAGGTGGGTTCAACGGGAGTATTTTCGGACAAGATCGGCTTTCCCTATTTGGGCGATATTTGCGTGGAGGGTTTGGACAAGACTCTACCGTTACCGAATGGGGCCTGCATTATCAATTATGGTTTTAACGGAGGAGGCACATGATGGGGAAATGGCCGCGGTTGGAATGGTTGCTTGTCGGAGGGCTGAGCCTTGTTGTTTGGGGTGGTTGTTCTGTGATCGATTCGTCTGTGGCACCGTCACTTTCGACCAATACGACCTGGGCGGTTTTGC
The DNA here is from genome assembly GCA_041617575.1 of Nitrospirales bacterium. GTDB lineage: Bacteria > Nitrospirota > Nitrospiria > Nitrospirales > UBA8639 > Nitrospira_E. Next base: position 1,410 of record JBFJON010000263.1, read on the forward strand.
CTTTTGTCAATTTGACTGAAACTCCTCAAGCCGGTCGACGTGTCGAGGCGATCTCAACGAGTTTATTGTATGCCATGGGAGTGAAATCTTCCATTCAATTTTCTCCGACACAGAAAGAGGATCTCGCGGGGATCAGTTCCTCTACAGATACTCGGGAAGCGGCCCTTGCTTGGGCCAAATCTCAACAGGCTCGATATGCGCTGAGGGGAACGGTTGATGAATGGCGTTATAAGGTTGGAGTTGATGGAGAGCCGGCTGTCGGCGTGACCCTAGAGGTTGTAGACCTCCTCACCGGAACTGTGGTGTGGAGTGCCGTGGGCGCTCAAACCGGATGGGGGCGCGAAGCGGTCAGTGCCGTGGCGCAAAAACTGGTTCGTCACCTCTTGGAGCAAGCTCATCTGCATACCTAAATGAACGTTCCTTTGCATTTACGCATTCTTCCCCGCCGATGGCAATGGGGGGAAACCGTGGTGTTAACCGTTAGTGCTGTAGGTCTGGCAGCCTGGTTACATCCAGACGATCCCTTTTTATCGGCCTATCCGTTTCCTTGGGTTTGGGTGGCGCCACTCCTGGTTGCGCTTCGTTATGGGATGTGGGCTGGGATGCTATCGGGCGGAATGATCCTTGGAGGGTGGCTGGTCACTGACCAATTACTAGGTAGCCCTTTTCCAACATTAGGCAAATCCTATGCCGTCGGATTGCTCTTTGTCGTATTACTCACCGGCGAATTTGGGAGTCAATGGAATATTCATTTAACCCAAATAAAAGAATGGAATGAATATTTGCGTCGGCGAGTTCATGAAATTACGCAATCGTATTACCTGCTTGGGATGTCTCATCAGCAACTGGAAAAACATCTGGCCAGCCGCCCTTTGACCCTGCGTGATGCGCTTACACGTTTACGCGGATTCTTACTGGATTCGGAAGAGGAAATCTCTGAAATAGGGGCCTATAAATTTCTGGAATTGGTTGGGCAATATTTTCAATTTGAAGTGGCATCCATTCAGTCTGTGGGTCCTGAGGGGATACAGCCTGAGCCGTTGGCGGTGATTGGTGACCCTCCTCCTTTGGTCTTTGAGGATCCGTTAGTGAAGCATGCGTTAGCGACGGAGGAATTTTCCCATATTGTGATGGCCGACGGATCCTTTTTGGATACCACGGAGTATTTGATTATGGCTCCGGCCAAGCGAAGTGATGGCACGATCATTTCGTGGTTGGTGGTAAAGCAAATGCGGTTTCTTAATCTCCATCGAGACAATTTGCTCATGTTGCAAGCCTTTTTAGGGTACTTTGCTGATGGGGTCTATAGTGGACAGCTCTCAGAGAAGATTCTCCATCGCTTTGATGAATGCCCTGTCCCTTTTGCCAGAGAGCTGACGAGATTAACTCGCCTCCAACAGGATTTAGGGTTGCAAAGTCAGCTTGTGCTTTTGCGGTTTGATGAGACCCCCGTACAAGATCAAGCGGTGGGAATGATTTTAAAAACGGCCAGAGGTCTGGATGAAATTTGGTATGTGGGTGGAGAAGTCGAACAACGCCTCCTGGTCTTATTGCCATTTTCAGATGAGTCAGTGGCAGAAGGATATTTAGAACGGTTACGGGCATTGCTCAAAGAACGGTTAGGACTCACCTTATTGGAAGCAGGGGTTCATGTTCAATATCAAGGATTGGAGGAGCCTGATCCCTCAGTATTGGTGGAACGACTTCTCGAAGAAACCGCTCCAAGGGTTTCTGCTGCTTTTGCTCATCGCGGTGAGTGAGACGGTCGGAAGTGTGTTCCTGGTCGGCGAGGGATGGCTCCAGCTTTGGTGGTGGCAGGCGCTAACAGGGCATGTTGCGTTGAGTGGGTTCGCAGGGCTAGGTGGGATGATGGTGTTGCGAGCGAACTATCCGACGCAAGGCCGGTCTGTGTTCATCTTTTTCTTTCTTTTTGCGTTCTGTATTCCTGTTTTAGGTTCGTTGGGCGTGCTTTGTCTTGTGGGGTGTTTTCGATATTGGGGAACGTCCACAGCCTCAGTGGAAATTGGCACGCTCATGGATCCAGGATTTCGGCGTGGGGGACGAGCCCACGATCCTCAATATGATAGCGGGGATATACATTCTATTTTGTCGACTGCTTCGATCAGCGATATGCAGAGGATGCAGGCCCTGTTTAAATTGCAATCCTTGCAAAGTCGACAGACGACCCAAACCTTTCGATCCTTGCTCACGGATAAAAGTGAAGATTTACGGTTGGTCGCGTTTGGTTTGTTAGACAAAACGGAAAAAACTATTTTCTCCCGAATCCATCAAGAACTGACTTTGCTG
>JBFJON010000264.1:0-3691 GCA_041617575.1 Nitrospirales bacterium
ATTACGGGCTCTAGGTTGGTTATCGTTGAGTAGTTTCTGTACGTGTAACCAACGTTTGAACTCAAAATTCTCGTCCTTTTGGAAGTCACCAGTGAATTCACCAAATTCGTCGTCATCTTCTGGGTTTTCAAACTCTTGCTTTTGCCAGTGATAACCTTGATCACCCATGATAAAGACATGGCCATATTTAGTGACGCGGGCCATATACTTCTTGTCGGGGTTATTGACTTCTGGTGGTTGATTTTTCTGGCGAAATTGTTGACCAGTCAAAGCATCCACATTCGGCGGTGGCGGCTGTTGAGCGTGCTCAATCGGAAAATAACCTACTGACGAATGGAGATCCATGTTGCCGTAACGATCTACCCATCCGTGTCCCATTGGACGTCCATCTTTTGGCAAATAATCGAGATCGTAGTCTCTGATTGGATCTCGCAGTCGCCCATTTTCGTTCAGGCTGATCGGTGTAATATTGAAAACTTGCGGATAGGCGTAAAGCCGACGCCGGGTAGGGTTACAGAAGCCCGTCCAAATGGGGGCGTAGGGGTGAGCTTTTTCGAAGGAAATAAAGACCCAATCACCAATTGTGGGTGCGACAAATCGTGCCGCTTTCTCACCGCCGAGGTCAAGAGCTGGCACTGCCCAGGGGCAATCCCCGATGGGCATGTCAAAGTCGTGCAATTCTGGGCATTTGAACCGGATGCGGCCCATACTTAAGGGATCGTTGGTTTCCACAACAAGAGCCCGTAAAAAATTAGGGAATCTACCTGCCAGCGGCCTAGTACGATGCTGAAAGAATTTGTCAAAGATTTGGTCAGCATTTTCGGACATATACTACCTGCCAATTTCATGGGTATCTAGGATTCTCGATTTGCTGGTGTGCAGCTTGCGATAAGCTTTCCGGTAAGACACCGGACAATGACTTTTCAACCAATCGATTGACACTGTTTTGGATTTCAAAATCGCGGCACGATCTGCATCAGTCACGCTCTGAGCTTCCAAACCCGTAATATAATCCTCGTTCATAGAGAGAAGCAAAAGTAAAATAGTGCGTGGCTGTTTGCTACCTCTGTAATGAATTTGGAGCATTTGCATGGCTGAACTTGATAATTTCTCGAGATTATTGAGAACCCAACAAATTATATTTCAGGGAAAAGAGACTTTTGGTTCTTGGTCCAGTTTTTCATGGCTTGAAAATCGACCCGCAGATAATCTCATATCCAACTTCTATGTAACACCTGCACTTGAAGGAAGACCAGACCTTATAGCCAGCCAGATTTACGGTACTCCACTTCTTGATTGGGTGTTAATATCGTTCAATTCCAGAGTGGGGAATGACGAGACTGCCGCGAAAGCTCTCACTTGGCCTAAAGCAGGACAGATTATAGAATATCCAACTGAATCGCTAGTAGTGAGTTCTCTGCTCGGAAGCTAAGGATTTAACGGAACTTTGTTGCCAGTGGCGTCAAAATCCCATCTTGCCACATACAGATCTGTATACCATTGTTTCCTGGTGGCGTGGTGTTCAAAGCCGGTCACTAGCCAATTGCCAGACACAAAGTAAAAATTCCTGGCAAATTCTGGGCCTCGATTCGGGAGAGATTCTTTGGTCCAATTTAACAATACTGTGTCGATACCTAGACCAAAAGTGTTGTACCATTCGCCATGGCCAAGAACTGTAACTTTCATCCTCATCAGACTGTTAAGCATATTTAACCATAAACCGCGAGCCCGACCATCAATATATTCATTATAGAAAAGTCCAATATCAAGGGCAGAATACACCTCTGGAATCGACATGATAGAGGTAATACCAATGTCTGGAGCTTTAGCCGATACGCCTGAAGCTGGTTTTTTGGTGGTTTGCCAATCTAGTGTACGAGCAGTGCTTTTGTTTGTAGTGTTCTGCTCAGTAACGTAAACAAATTGTTCAGCTTTGTCCGTTTGTCTGTCAAAGTAAGTGCCGCTAGTCATTGCCACACCCTGGGTGACCAATTTTGCTTCGGCCACCGATAAAGCATTGTTGTTGATGATTCTCCAATCTTTAATATCAGAAATTAATGACGGCCCAGGTGCACGATATGTGTAATATCCACGCTGTCGAGATTGATATTCCGCTTGTTCTTTAATTGCGATATGCGGACCATTTTGTGGATTTCCGTCCATAGAAATCAACCAATGAGTCTTTTGTTGAGTCAGCGAAGCCGACCAATCAACCAACGATGCAATAAACGTTTTCGGATCTTGGCGCATCATATACCATTTGTTAGTCTTGGCATCTCTCGTTTTGGAGACTTCATATCGCAGACCACCTATGACTCGCTGGCTACCTTGTGTATATCTCTCCAAAACTTGCTCTACTACTTGCCCCACATTTCCAGTGAAAGCTTCTCCCGAAGCATCACCAGTATTAAGATACCAGGAAGGTGGATCAATACCGACAAATTCAACTCGGGAAACAGTTGATCCATGACCTTGGACTGCCACATCGAATAACATAGCATATTGTTCGCGAGTAGCTTTTTGAGTGCTGTTTGTTTCCAGACTACCGGCACCTCCGTCGCGACCTGGTTTTCGATAAATTCGAAAGGCCATAATAATGGGTATACGACGCACATTGCGAAAGTATCCAGCAGATATTAGCTCTGGAAGCAAAGCCATTTCTGGATCGTAAAGAGTCATCTTTACGATATACCCACCATTCATCATGCCTTTGAAGCGGACACTGGAGAAAAGGTGGCCGAATTGCTTGTTGGAAAGCTCAACATCTGCGTCAGGAGCATTACCACCCCAGATGAATCGTACCGTAGCACCAACACCGGCATCAGATTGTGGATGTGCGTCTTCGTGAAATACCATTTAGTACCACATGTCGCCAAAGGAAGGCATTCGTTTCATACCTTTAACATTCTGACGATCTTCTTCAGTATTCTCGGCTGGGTTGCCTCTGGTCCATAATCGAATGTCAATGGTAACATCAGTTTTTACGGGGAACATAACATCACGATTTCCGACCATGTTGTCACTGTGTTTGATATCTACACTTGTAATTCTGCAAGTCCACTCGCCCACACCACCAACCAGAGGCCATTTCAAAATAGCAATCAAGCCTCGGTGGGTACTGGGATCATCGGCATCTTTTGCAGTCAAAAAGTAACCGCGTAAGACATTGATTTGCCGTTTGATCCGTTGAATTGTCCAGATACCACCATTCCCAAGAGGTATAGCATTGCCGTTGTTGCCCTGGGGAGCATTGCCAATTTCGTCCACAATATATGTCCACTGCATTGACATGATACGAGGACCGGCAGTTGCAATATTGGAGATGGGTTCACGACCAAGAACTTCTGATTCGTCCCAACTACCTTTACGGCTATCAGACATGATTTTTGGCACAAATTGGAACTCAATAGGTGTCCTGGTGAGTCTGAAACCAGCAAACCCGAAAGGGAACACCAAACCGGTATTCTGTACAACAACAATCATGCGAATCCTGTCAATCCTGTCAAAAAACCCCTGTCCTCATCCCGTCACCTAAGCGCTTGACGCGGGGCTGTTATCCTTCACTATGAAGGTTTCCCCGAACGCGGTTGAGTCGCGTCCGCGCGTGTTGCACACGCGGCGGGGGATGGGAAGCGGAGTGCCATGCGGATTCTGATTATCGGTGCCGGGGCCATCGGCTCGAACCTGGCCG
>JBFJON010000265.1:0-3681 GCA_041617575.1 Nitrospirales bacterium
CATGACGGTTTCTCCGTTCACGGTGACAAGCCCGTGTCGGATATATTCTTCAGCTTTCCTTCTGGACGAGATTCCTGATCCAGCAATGATTTTTTGTAGGCGGATCATTTTGGTTTCTGAATCCATCATTATTCCCACTCAATTGTTGCGGGTGGTTTGGAGCTAATATCGTAGACCACGCGGTTGACCCCGTGAACTTCGTTAATGATCCGATTCGACATTTTTCCTAACACGATCGGAGGGATTTCAGCCCAGTCTGCTGTCATGCCATCGGTGCTGGTGACGGCACGAATAGCCACTACGAATTCATAGGTGCGCTGATCTCCCATCACGCCGACGGTTTGTATGGGTAGGAGCACGGCAAAAAATTGCCAAATACTCCTGGATAAGCCGGCTTGGTCAATTTCATGACGCACGATGGCATCCGCCTCCCGAAGGATCGTTAAACGTTCAGCAGTCACGGCGCCCAGAATGCGAATGGCTAGGCCTGGGCCAGGAAATGGTTGCCGCATCACGATGGGTTCGGGTAACCCAAGCTCCAAACCCAATTGCCGGACTTCATCTTTGAAGAGTTCACGGAGGGGCTCAATCAATTTGAATTTCATTCGTTTGGGGAGCCCACCCACGTTATGGTGGGTTTTGATAGTTGCTGAGGGGCCGTTGACGCTTAGGCTTTCGATGACATCGGGATACAGTGTCCCTTGAACGAGGAAATTGACCGTTCCCAGGGTAGTCGCTTCATATTCAAACACCTTAATGAATTGACGGCCAATAATTTTTCGTTTGCGCTCGGGGTTGATTGTGCGTCCAAGTGCGGAGAGGAATGTTGAGCCATGATCAGCAATGCGAACCGGCATGTGATAGGACGAATCAAACGTCGTTTGTAATTGCGACACTTCGTCTTTGCGCATGAATCCATTATCGATAAATACACAGGTTAATTGACTTCCAATCGCTCGGTAGACCAGAGCGGCCGCCACGGTTGAATCGACGCCACCACTGAGGGCACAGATGACTTTTTCCTGGCCGACCGTGTGTCGGATTTCTGTAATGGCCTGGTCAATGAAGGAGCCCATCGTCCATGTTGGTTGGCAATGACATATGTAACATGCAAAGTTCTTGAGAATGGTCGACCCATGTTGTGTATGAACGACTTCAGGGTGGAATTGAATGCCGAATAATTGTCGTGAACCCTCCGCTATTTTCATGGCTGCGATCGGGGCGTGAGTGGTATGGGCAATAGACTGAAATCCTGGAGGAAGTTGTTCGACTGAGTCTCCATGAGACATCCACACCGGAAAAGGTTTTTTGGTTTTGATACCCTTAAATAAATCATGGGTGTCATCGAGGAGGAGGTCCGCTCGGCCAAATTCTCGATTGGGGGTAGGAATGACTGTCCCTCCACAGTGATGAGCAATGAGTTGCATTCCGTAGCAGATCCCCAAAATAGGAATGCCAAGCTTAAAGATTTTGGTATCGAATTTCGGGGCATGGTCCTGGGTCACACTGGCAGGACCACCCGAGAAAATTAGGCCCTTGGGGTTATGACTCAGGATGTCTTGAAGCGAGGATTGGGCTGGGAGAATAACCGAAAAAACGTGAAATTCTCGAATCCGTCGTGCGATGAGTTGCGTGTATTGTGACCCAAAGTCTAGGATGACAATGGTATCATGGTGGGGATGCATAGGCGTAATGCAGGTACATAAGATTTGAGTTCCTGTGAGAGGAATCGAGTCTTAGTCAGCCCGATAATTCGGGGCCTCCTTTGTAATAATAACATCATGGACATGGGCTTCGCGAAGGCCTGCAGAGGTGAGTTGGAGAAAACGGGCTTCGCGTTGTAATTCAGGAATAGTTCGGCAACCGCAATAGCCCATACCTGCCTTAAGCCCTCCGACCATTTGATAGATTAACCCTGACAAATTACCTTTGAACGGCACTCGTGCCTCAATACCTTCCGGTACGAGTTTTGACGTCTCTTGCCCTTCTTGAAAATACCGATCTTTTCCTCCTCGTTCCATGGCACCCAGGGAACCCATGCCTCGATATTCTTTATAGGTTCGGCCCTGATACAACACCGTTTCCCCTGGTGACTCTTCGGTGCCGGCAAACATTGAACCAATCATGACCGATGAGGCTCCTGCCGCTAAGGCCTTTGTGATGTCACCGGAATATTTGATTCCCCCATCGGCAATGAGCGGGACCTGATGTTCTCTTGCGACGGCCGCACAATCAGCCACGGCCGTGAGTTGTGGGACGCCAGCCCCAGAGACAATTCGTGTTGTACAAATAGACCCAGGACCAACCCCAATTTTAATGGCGTCAGCTCCGGCATTGATGAGGTCTAGGGTCGCTTCCGCCGTTGCCACATTCCCGGCGATCAACTCGAGATTTGGATACTGAGATTTAATTGCTTTGACCTTGTCAATGACACTCTGGGAATGGCCGTGAGCCGTATCGACTACTACGACATCAATTCCAGCTTGTGTAAGCAGCTCTAAACGGTCTTCCACATCCGGCCCGACTCCCACGGCGGCGCCAACTCGTAGCCGTCCATGGTCATCTTTGCAGGCGAAGGGAAATTGAATCTTTTTTTGGATATCTTTAATGGTGATCAGACCTTTTAATTCATATTGGTCATTGACCACGAGTAATTTTTCGATTCGATGTTCATGCAGGATGGCTTGAGCTGTTTCTAGACTGGTTCCTTCCGGAACCGTCACCAGCTTGTCTTTGGTCATGGCTTGGCCGACCTTAAGATCCATTTGGGTTTCAAACCGGAGATCACGATTGGTTAATATCCCGACCAATTTTTTATCTTGCGTGACAGGGATTCCTGATATCCTGTAGGTGGCCATAAGCTGGCGTGCATCGCGGATGGTTTGTTCAGGTGAAATAGTAATGGGAGAGAGAATCATCCCACTTTCAGACTTCTTGACCTTATCCACTTCTGCGGCTTGGTTTTCGGGAGGAAGCGCTCGATGAATAATCCCAATCCCACCTTCGCGGGCCAGGGCAATGGCCAAGCGCCCTTCCGTCACCGTATCCATGGCCGCACTGACCACTGGGATATTGATGCGAATATTTCGTGTGAGTTGCGTGGACGTTTCAACGTCCGTAGGAACGATATTTGAGCGTCGTGGTGTTAAGACCACGTCATCAAATGTCAGTCCGAATCGTAGTTTTGGGTCCCACATGATTATTTACTTTAGGTCGTAAGAATACCGTAGGAATTGTGAGGTGCGAATCACAAAACTAAAAAACTTGCCTCATCATAAATTTCTTGATTAGTGCAGTCAATCTGCAGGGTGGAGAACCTATTTTCAATCTTGAGAATGAAAAGCTAGAAGATAAAAAACAATGTCACTTCATGGGCGATTGTTGTGGAGAAGTTGACGTTGCTTTAGGGTTTTGGCAACCGGTGTGGGAGGGAGCCCAAGCCTGCGAACTATAAAGCTAACATGGTGGTTCCCGTGTAATTGACCGAATAGCTTTCGATAGCTATTCGGCTGCTTCAGGTATAAATGCCAACGCTTCTTCTTCTTGGAAGTGATCTTCAGCTTCTTCTGCTGGCATAAATTCCTGAACCCGCATGTTTCCGCTATCGACAACAAAGACGTGGCCGCGGCTATCGACCCCTAATCCATATGGAAAGTTGAATTGGCCTTCGTTGGTTCCAAA
>JBFJON010000266.1:0-3665 GCA_041617575.1 Nitrospirales bacterium
AGTACCGGTAGCAATAAAAGCTGGTACGGGGATGGCTGCGACCGAAGCTCCGCGGGGAGTCCTGTATCACCGCTACCAGGTCGCCGATGACGGAACCATTCAATTGGCAAAAATCGTCCCGCCCACTTCTCAAAATCAACGGCGGATCGAAGACGATTTACGAAACCTGCTTCCCGGTTTTTTGCATCTTAGCGACGAAGAAGCCGCCACCAAGTGCGAGGAACATATCCGTAGCTATGACCCATGCATCTCATGCGCTACGCACTTTTTAAAATTTACGAAGGAAGAGGTTTCCTGACCGATGACAAAATTAAAAATTATTGGATTGGGGAATTCTTTTGCCGGAGATGATGCTGTTGGCATTTTGGTTGCCCGTCAGCTTTGCGGGTATACATCAACCCATGTTTCCATTGTGGAAGGAGGCTTGGCTGGGCTTGACTTACTGCATGAAATGGAAAATACAGATACACTTATCCTCATTGATGCGGTTCATAGCCACTCCAAAGCCGGGAGGATTTTTCGTTTTACCGTCCCACAAGATCTTGAAAAGATTGGAAAGCTGGCCTGGGGTACATCCATTTCTTCTACCCATTCCTTTGGTTTGGCTGAAGCGCTGACTCTTGCTCATACACTGGAGGTCTTACCTCCACACACCATACTCTACGGGATTGAACTGGGCCACATTCAACAAAAACAGGCCTTATCACCGGAAGTTTCCCTGGGCATGAAGAAACTAGTTAAAAGAATTACCGTCGAAGATTTGAGCCTTTCGCATGCATGAATTGCAATTACTGCAACAAGTGGTGAAGCAAGTCGAACAACTGTGTCAGACAAGGCCGGGGACTAATCTATCCCTCATTCGATTAGAAATAGACAGCCACTCCCATTTAGCCAGTCATACCTCTGAGGAATTACAAGCCACCTTTCGTTTTGCGGCCCAGGGCACTCCTGTCGATTCCGCCAACTTAGACATTCACATTCGAGTTTCGAACGGGACATGCCAATCCTGTAGCGCGGTGTTTGATCGTGCTCCCGAGACTTACGGCTGTCCTCATTGCTTCTCAGGAGACATTGCGTGGGAGAACCACCCTGAACTGATTATTAAAGATATTGAATTCGTGGAACGTGCACCATGATTTCTGCCATTCACTCTCATATTGGATCTGACCAGCGCGAGCGGATTCAACTGACGATTCGTGGAACGGTTCAAGGGATCGGCTTCCGCCCTTTTGTGTTTCGTTTGGCACAAGAGTTATCGCTGGGCGGATGGATCGCAAATACGACACAGGGAACCTTGCTTGAATTGGAAGGCACTCAAAACCGTCTTCGAGCATTTCAGAAGCGGGTCACTACCGAGCTTCCACTTTCAGGGATCATTCAAGCCATGTCTTCAAGCTCTCTTCCGGTCATCGGAGAGCAATCATTTTCTATCCGTCCCAGCCAATGGGACGACCAGACGCAATCGGCCATATCGCCCGATCAGGCTATCTGTCAAAAATGCTTAGAAGATATCAATAACCCCCAGTCACACCGGTATCGCTATCCATTCACCACCTGTGCACAATGCGGGCCACGATTCAGTATTGCGATTCGGCTACCGTACGATCGTCTCAATACGACGATGCATCAATTTGCACTGTGCAATGCCTGTCAAGGCGAATACGATGATCCCTCGGACCGCCGGTTCCATGCAGAAACGATCGCCTGTCCATCATGCGGACCTCAGATTGAGTTATGGAATCACGATGGGAACCTAATGGCCCAACGAGAAGAGGCCCTTTACGCTGCCTCAGATATTGTGAGACAGGGCTGGATACTGGCCGTGAAGGGGTTGGGTGGATTTCAACTGTGGGGGAAGGCTGAATCATCAGAAGCTGTCCAACGATTACGCCATCGGAAACATCGGCCCATCAAACCCTTTGCTGTGCTATTTCCCTCCCTGGCATATCTCGAACAACATTGCTTCATCTCACCAGATGAAACGGGGCTCGTGACCTCTCCTGCTGCCCCCATCGTGTTAGTAAAAAAAAGACCCACCGCAACACTGGCAGAAGAAGTGGCCCCTCACAATCCCTATGTGGGAGCCCTGCTTCCCTATACGCCTCTCCATCATCTTCTAATGAATGATCTGCTCATGCCAGTCATCGCCACGAGTGGAAATCGATCAGAAGAGCCTCTCGTCATTGATGAACACGATGCGGTACATCGTCTTCACGGGATAGCCGATGCCTTTCTGGTACATAATCGTCCCATAGTGCGACCAGTTGATGATTCGGTCGTTCAAATGGTCAATGGGAAATGCTTAATCCGTCGCCGCGCACGTGGGTATGTGCCCACTCCCCTATCGGTGAAATCAGATTCTGGCGATGATCTGAAGCCTTCTCCAATTTTGGCGGTGGGCGGCCATCTCAAAAATACGGTTACCATCACCACTGGCGATGAAATTATCGTCAGTCAGCACATTGGAGATCTTTCGACTCCTGAAACCTCCACCCAGTTTGAACGAACCATTACTGATATGCTGACCATGTTCCATCTCACACCGCGAGCCATTGCCTGCGACAGTCATCCGGACTATCGCTCATCAAGATTTGCTCATCAGTTCGGGAAGCAACACAACATTCCTGTAATGCCAATCCAGCATCACCATGCCCATATTTCCGCATGCAGGGCAGAACACGGATTGCAAGGTCCGGTACTTGGGGTGGCGTGGGATGGAGCAGGATTTGGGTCAGATGAAACCATGTGGGGCGGAGAGTTTCTTCTTTGTGATGATACCGAGTTTAAACGCCTGGCTCATTTGAGACCGTTCCGCCTTCCCGGTGGAGAGGCGTGTATGCGAGAACCCCGTCGGATAGCACTGGCTTTATTGTATGAGGTTATTGGTGAGCGCTTATTGGAACTAAATATTTCGCCACTTCAATCTTTAGGACATCATATGACTCGGTCTTTGGTTGCCTTATTGGGCAAAGATGTAAATTGTCCGATCACGACCAGTATCGGTCGGCTCTTTGATGGGGTGAGTTCGTTGTTGGGTCTATCACAGGTCACAAGCTTTGAAGGTGAAGCCGCCATGGCCCTTGAATTTATGGCGGAGAGCGAAATGGAGCAAATCCAGCCCTCATCTTTTCATCTTTCTTTGGAGTCCACTCCGGGCTCAGAAGAGATCTGGATGGCTGATTGGCGACCACTAATCTATCAACTCGTCTGCGATTTTTCAGATCAGAAAACTCTTTCAGGTATCGCATTGGGATTTCATCAGGCACTCGCCATGTTGATTGCTGATGTTGCCGAACATATCCAATGCCCTCAGATCGTCCTCTCAGGTGGCGTTTTTCAAAATACCGTTCTCCTCAAGCTTTCCGAAGCAGCACTCACGGAACGAGGTTTTACCGTCTATACTCCGCAACAGTTTGGCCCAAATGATGGGGGCCTATCCTTAGGACAGGCTTTCATAACCATGCACCAGTTCGCACAACAGCACCACCCAGCATAATCGATCGTTTCATATAACCATGTGCCTCGCTATTCCAGGACAAATTCAAAGGATTGAAGATGATAAACTCCGCATTGGAACCGTATCGTTTGCTGGGGTAACGAAAGAGGTGTGCTTGGCTTTAGTCCCCGAAGCTTCCGTTGGCGATTACGTCATTGTCCATGTGGGC
>JBFJON010000267.1:0-3662 GCA_041617575.1 Nitrospirales bacterium
CCCTGAGTGGCCCTGTTGAAGATTTGACGTGAGTGCACTAATCATGAGAAAAAGACTTTTGTCCATACATCTACCCTAAAAGGAGAACACTCATGGCGAAAGCGCGTGCCCGTCACATTTTGGTTTCAACAGAAGAAGTCTGCAACAACTTGAAAACACAAATTGAGGGCGGTGGAGATTTTGCAGCCGTCGCCAAGGAACATTCCACCTGTCCATCAGGCAAACAAGGTGGAGATCTGGGAGAGTTTGGGCCCGGTCAAATGGTCAAAGAATTTGATGCGGTCGTGTTTAGCGGCGAACTCGGCAAAGTCCACGGCCCTGTCAAAACCCAATTTGGTTATCATCTCCTTGAGATCACCAGCCGCACCCCATAAATAGTTCAGCATTCATAGGACAAGGGCATCGTCTTTGGTTATACCCTTGTCCTTCTCTCTTTTTCTATTCCAATGTCCGCTGAAATTTCCCCTTACGACTAAGGAGTTTGCAGTTAAGACAACACCGATCTCAACCTATTTAGAATGCCCGAAGGGGCGGGCATCCATCCTAAAAGCCCCGGATAGATTCCCGATTAAAAATGTTGGGAATGACGAAGATGATTGATTCCCGTTTCTCGCCTGCGCTCTTGCGCGTAGAAGAGCTAAAGCGCGTAAACGGGAGGACCAGCTTCACGCCTGCGCGTCAGAGCACTTTGGCGCGTAGACGTGGGAATGACCCAACTGGGGAGCAATAGCCTTATTCTTTTCCAAACGACGGATTCCTTAGTAAGAAGACCTCGCTATTACAGAAAATTTCTGAGAGTTTGGCACCAGGATTCGCCTTGATGTAGACTGCTGTACTTCTTCTCACTACCTGATGCCCACACAGATTCTCTAATTATGCCAAGCGAACGCCAACTGCCAAAGTCTACGCAATTCAAACAACTCCTTTTGTCCCCACAGCTTGAATTTATTTGTGAAGCCCACAATGGGCTCAGCGCAAAGATTGTGGAAGAGGCTGGCTTCCACGGCATCTGGGCAAGTGGTCTTTCCATCTCGGCACAATTTGGTGTTCGCGATAATAACGAAGCCAGCTGGACGCAGGTCTTAGACATCCTGGAATTTATGTCTGACGCCACCCACATTCCCATTTTGCTCGATGGCGACACGGGCTATGGCAATTTCAACAATATGCAACGTCTGATTCGAAAGTTGGAACAACGCCACATCGCGGCCGTATGCATTGAGGATAAGCAGTTTCCCAAAACCAATAGTTTTCTCAAGGGAGATAACCAACCCCTCGCAGACATTGACGAGTTTTGTGGAAAAATCAAAGCCGGCAAAGATGCGCAGTCTGACCCAGATTTCTGCCTCATAGCCCGCGTTGAAGCGTTTATTTGCGGATGGGGGTTAGCCGAAGCCATACGACGAGCCGAAGCCTATCACCGTGCTGGAGCAGACGGCATTTTGATTCACAGCGCATTAGCCGTCGCCGATGAGATTTTGGCATTCAAGCGAGAATGGGGTGATCGATGCCCCGTGGTGATCGTTCCAACAAAGTACTATGCCACTCCTACGGATGTCTTTCGCCAGAATGGCTTTTCTCTGGTCATTTGGGCCAATCATATGCTCCGCTCAGCAATTGCCACGATGCAAACTACGGCGCGCACTCTGAAGGAACAAGAAAATCTTTTGTCGATTGAGGACAACATTGTGCCCGTTGCAGAAGTCTTTCGTCTGCAGGGTGCGGCTGAGCTATTGGAAGCAGAAAAACGCTATCTACCGAAAACTGCCGACCAAGCATCCGCGATTATCCTAGCCGCTTCCCGTGGAGATGAACTGGGTGAACTGACGGAAGACAGACCTAAAACCATGGTGTCTATTCGCGGCGCCCCGATCTTATCGCACATTGTTGATACCTATAACACTGTGGGCATCAAAAACATTACTGTGGTCCGAGGATATAAAAAAGAGGCCGTCAATCTGCCTAATTTGGCATACGTCGATAACGACGAATTCGCAGCCACCGGTGAACTGGATTCGCTGTTCAAAGCGCTCCAAACAAAAGGCCCACATGATCAGGAAATCATCATTTCCTATGGTGACGTCTTATTCAACTCCTATATTCCGCAAGCGCTGCTTCAGGAAAAAAAAGACTTTGTCATTTTTGTGGATAGTAACTGGCAGGAAAAAACCAGCTATACCCGACTGGGAGGATTTGCGGAATGCACCGCGCCGAATTCTCGTAAGGCCTTCAATACCCAGATCCATCTCAAGCAATTGGGAACCGCTATCCCTCCAGACAGTATCCACGGAGTCTGGATGGGATTCCTTAAAATCTCGTCAACTGGAGCGAACCAACTGCAAGAACTGTTGCCCAAACTACTGGCGGTTCCAGAAAATCGAAAGGCTGGGATGGCAACACTGTTTCAAGAGTTACTCAAAAACAATCAACCGATTCGCGTGCTCTACACCGTCGGGCATTGGCTAGACATCAACAATTTGGATGATGTTGTACAGGCTGGTAGCTTCTGACCATCATGCATTGAATCTCAAGCTTCTTTTCCTTGAAGATCAAACAGGATAGAAAACTTAACTTATGAAACTTTCAGAGCTGTCTCAAAAAGAATTCAAAGAACTCGTCAATGGCATGGTCGACGATCGTCTATGTGACCTGTTAGGCGACCCCGACCTGGGATTACCTTTGGACGAAACCGTTCGGGCCCGATTAAAAGAATCCTTGGCCTCATCTGAACGCCTAACCGGAGATGAGATCGCCGAAAAACTCGGCCTACGCTGGTAACTCACAATGCCCTGGTATCGTGTCAGCTACCTCCCTATCGTGCTCGACGACCTTCGTGCCACCGAACAGCCCATGGCTCAGCGCGTATTGGATAAAACCAAATGGCTCGCATCCAATGTGTCCAACCTTCGCCATGATCCGCTGTACCCCGACTTGCCTGGGATGAGCCAATACGCAGTTGGAGACTGGCGTATTCTTTATTCTATTGATCGTGAAGAACATGTCGTGGAAATTCACCGAGTGTGTAATCGAGACGAATTATATCGACGTGGTGCCGCACAAAAAGACTGATGCGCTGGCAGGAACAGATCGAACAAGAATTGTCGAAGGCCACAGAGGGGCTCAAAAATGGGAACGATGGCTTAGCCCGAGTGTGCGCACGGCGAGCCGTGGCACTCGCATCACAACATTGGGCTGAGCAACATAACCTGCCAGCTTGGCAGGGAGATGCCATGCATCAACTTCGTCAAATCCAGGGAGAAATCACGTTCCCTTTGTCTGTAAGAGAGGCCGCGCAGCGACTCCTGACAAAAGTGACAGAACAGGCGCAGTCGCCAATGACCACAGATCCCATCACCGACGCACACATTATCCTTGACCATCTGAATTCAGGTACCTGAACCTTAATCTTCGGAAAACCATCCAGGCTTTACAACTTTTTCCATGGAAGCAATTCCCCTGGCCCGCCCTATGTGTTTTGGTAACAGTCAACCAGGATTCCACAATCCCAATTTTCTGGATTGGAAATTTTGGCTTCCCATCGCTTTCCTGACAATCATCTTGATGATCTCTTACCCACAGTTGCTCATGGGGGCCGTCTCTCCACAATTCATCATTGAGGCTCCGGAGTCCTTGGAACCATTAGCCACCCATCTGAAGGAGAA
>JBFJON010000268.1:0-3653 GCA_041617575.1 Nitrospirales bacterium
ACGGGTTTAGATCACGATGGACCGACCGCGGTACGTTACCCGCGAGGGAGCAGTTTAGGTGTGCCGTTGGATTCCGAGCCGGTTCCTTTGGAAATTGGCCAAGGAGAGTTATTGGTTGAGGGGCGGGATGTGGCTATTCTGGCGATTGGCGTGACGGTATCCGAAGCCCTGAAAGCGGCAGAGCAACTAAAAGAAGATGGTGTCTCTGTGGCGGTCATCAATGCGCGCTTTGTCAAGCCGTTGGATAAAGACCTCATTCGTGAGGTAGCGAAGAATGTGAAATGTTTGGTTACGGTGGAAGAAGGTTGCCGAATGGGCGGCTTTGGGTCGGCCGTACTGGAATTCCTCTCCGAAGAAGAATACTGGGACCTGCCCACTAAGGTCTTAGGATTACCAGATTGGTACATTGAGCAAGGTCCACAAGATTTGCTCCGCCAGAAATATGGGCTTACCGCCGATGGTATTTATGATCAAACCAAAGCCCTTTTCGATCGGGTTTCGCTAAAAACTATCTTACGTTAGTTTCTGAATATGCATATCGCTCGACGAAAAACTCGGCAAATTCAGGTGGGGGGAGTCAAAATCGGTGGAGATGCGCCGGTTTCCGTCCAATCCATGACCATCCCACATCCGAGGGATGTCGCTGGAACTCTTGAGCAGATTCATCGATTGGAAGAGGCAGGGTGCGAATTGATCCGAGTGGCCGTTCCGGATATGGATGCCGTCAATGCGCTTCCCAAAATCAAGGCTCAGATGACGGTGCCATTAATCGCGGATATTCATTTTGATCACCGTCTAGCTTTGAAGGCTGCCGAGGTGGTGGACTGTGTCCGTATTAATCCTGGTAATATCGGCCCCTGGTGGAAAACGGAGGAGGTCATTAAAGCTGTCAATGACCATGGTATTCCACTCAGAGTGGGTGTGAACGGTGGTTCCCTCGAAAAGCCGCTGTTGGACAAATATGGATATCCTACGGCTGAAGCTCTCGCAGAATCAGCACTGAATGCGGTCCATGCCTTGGAAGATGTAGGCTTTACGAATATGAAAGTGTCCTTGAAGGCTTCTGATGTCCACATGGCCATTGATGCCTATTGGCTCTTTGCGCAGCAATCGAATTTTCCTTTGCACATTGGGATCACCGAGGCAGGAACAGCCTCGACTGGCGCAGTCAAGTCTGCCATTGGATTGGGTTGGTTGCTGTCTCAGGGCATCGGGGACACATTGCGAGTATCGTTGGCAGCTGATCCGGTAGAAGAAGTCAAAGTGGGTTTTGAAATATTGAAATCCCTGGAGCTTCGTCATCGTGGAGTGAATGTGATTGCGTGTCCGACCTGCGGGCGTGTAGAAATTGATGTGGTCAAAATGGCCAATGAATTGGAGCATCGCCTGGGCCATATTAAGAATCCCATCACCGTGTCGGTTTTAGGTTGCGTGGTGAATGGTATTGGCGAGGGGAAGGAAGCGGATATCGGCATCGCTGGAGGCCAGGGTGTTGGCATTGTCTTTAAAAAGGGCAAACTGTATAAGCGTGTACCTTCAGAAGAATTGATGGACACGCTAATCGAAGAAGTTGAAGCCATGGCAAAAGAGCAAGATGCTGAAAGTCCAGGTGGTTCGGTTTCCCCGGCAAGTCCGTTCGCCCTCTCAATTGCAGAATTGCCTTTAGCCTCCACAGGGCCTTCTTCACGGGAAATCCCCGTGTTGCCTCTCAAGTAATTGTTGTCTAATGTCCTAGTGTGCTTTTCTTCCACAGCTAGGGATCTCACTAGTTGTGGAGACCAAAAACGACTCCTTATAATGACCAACGAAGGCGCCGTACCCAAGTGGTTAAGGGAGCAGTCTGCAAAACTGCGATTCAGCGGTTCGATTCCGCTCGGCGCCTCCATTGTTAGTCCTAGTTAAATAGAGTTTAATAGAATGATGATTCATGAAGTTTGATCCTGACACCATTCAGCGCCGTTCCCTGATGCGGGTGTTTGTGTTCGTACGAGCGATCAACCTGAATATGTCTTTGGGGGTGAATTAGTTATGGCCGTACCTATTTCACAAATGTATACCGTTTCGAAGTATGCGTTGTCTCAACAACTAAGGAAGGTCAAGCGGTATCCGTTGGTTCTGATGCTGGAACCCTTGTTTCGCTGTAACTTGGAATGTGCCGGTTGTGGGAAGATTCAATATCCGGATCATATTCTGAACCGACGACTCACGCCGGAACAATGTTGGACTGCGGCTGATGAATGTGGTGCTCCGATTGTCAGCATCCCGGGAGGAGAGCCCCTTATTCATCCGGAAATGCCAGCTATTGTCGAAGGACTCGTGAATCGTAAGAAATATGTCTATTTATGCACTAATGCCATTCTTCTTGAGCGAAAATTGCAGGACTATACACCATCAAAATATCTGACGTTCAGTATTCATATGGATGGCCTGAAAGAAGAGCATGATCATGCGGTGTGTCGGGATGGAATTTATGAGGTGGCGGTCAAAGCGATTCGGGCAGCATTGGCAAAAGGGTTCCGCGTCACCACCAATACAACCCTATTTGATGATGCTGAACCTACACGCGTCCGTCGTTTCTTTGATGAAATGATGGAGTTAGGTGTCGAAGGAATGATGATTTCTCCCGGGTATAGTTATGAAAAGGCGCCTGATCAGCACAGCTTCCTTAAGCGAGATCGAACTCGATCGCTCTTTTCTCAACTTCTCATGCAGCGTAAACGGCATTGGCAGTTCAATCAATCGCCTTTGTTTCTGGAATTCCTCATGGGCAAACGCGACTATGAATGTACCCCGTGGGGAAATCCCACTTACAATATATTTGGCTGGCAACGTCCCTGTTATTTATTGCAGGAAGGATATGTCTCCACGTTTCGAGAATTAATGGAAGAAACGGAATGGGAACGCTATGGGACCGGGCGTCATGAGCAATGTCGGGATTGCATGGTGCATTGTGGCTATGAAGCCTCTGCCGTCAAAGATACGTTCAGCTCTTGGGGCGGGTTTTTCGGAACAGTCAGAGCCACGCTCTTCCCCAATGCGGTATAAAGACCGTACGTTTGGCTGCCCGTATTTTGTGCATCAACGTTTTTTTAAACGGGTACGGTAGAAAGTGCTTGTGTCATGAGTGCCCAAAACTCTTCAGACAACCATCCCCAATCTTTGGAAGGATGCCGACTGAAGCCTGCTAATAAAGCAGAACTGCAAGACGCCCTTGTTCGCGCATTTGATTACCGAGGTGACGTGACAATTCACCTTAAAACTGGCGAACAGGTAATTGGCTATGTATTTGATCGCCAAGAGGGACCTCCCAACCCGTTTGTCAGGGTTTTTCTGGCTAACCAGTCTGAGCCCTGCACTGTGAATTACCACGACATTGAGGAAGTGGAATTCAGTGGAGAAGATACGGCATTTGGTCGGTCTTGGGAAGATTGGGCGCAAAAGTGGCAAAAGCCACAACGGAGTTAGATCTGTTCAGCTTGATTCTTTTTTTCTGTCCCTTCTTTTTTCAAATTTCCTACACCAACAATTCAAGATTCACCAAATAGGGCAGCTGTTAAATGGTCCCCATCATTTGGGAGTCCGTGTACCCACAAAACAGAAGAGCTGATTGACGCTCGACGTTAGTCTGTGATAGAAATCGTGGTCTTTTTCAG
>JBFJON010000269.1:0-3640 GCA_041617575.1 Nitrospirales bacterium
CGAAGTAGATCACTCGGCTATAAGGGATGACAGGGAAAAACGGACAGCCCAGTTTTTGCTTATAAAAAAATGTAAAAAAGTGGTGAAAGGAAGGAAAAGAGGAAGATTGAAGAACCTGTCGTAGGCGTGACAATAGCACTGAGGCGCATGGATTTAAAACAAGTGGCGCTTTCGCTCAACAACTTTTTTGATTTTTTTCTGGCCGTACCAGGTTTTGACATTATTTTCTAAATTGATCAAATCCAAATCGACTTGATAATAGATGGCTTTTGTCCCGGCGGATTCGTCAAGAATGGTCGCAATCGTACCTTTCATCATAAAATCTGCACCAAGCTCTTCTCCTGGACGCTTTTGAGTATCTTCACGAGAATAGACTGCTTGTTCCTTACGTTCTTCACGGATTTCTTCTCGTTCACTTTTGCTGGCCACGAATAAGACTTTTCGGGAGTTGGTCATTTCCCGTTCCAAATCCTTGACAAAAGTCCCTACATCGATATGCTCGTGACTTTTATTAAGAATCGTTCCCACAATGACAACCGGTTCACGACCATGGGATCCGGCAAATTGGTTTAACCAAGGCCGGTTCACCATTTCCTGTATCATTGTTTCAGCTACGAGTTTTGAATCCGTATCGTTCCAGCGCCCACTCAAATCAATCACAACACCAGGATCAACACGAGTGACACGTTTTTCTTTAGCGCAAGACACCACGGTCAACAGGCAAAGAACAGAAGCTAGAAAGATAAAGAATCGCATAGGTCGAGGCATGAATAACAACTAAGAGTCCTTCAATGGCTAAATAGTCGAAATGGCGACCTTCAGAGCCCCCCTGAACGTTTGGCTTCTTCTTGTTCAAGCTGCTTGAATAAGCGGTCGGCATTTTTTCTGACGTATTCACGAACTTCCACATCCAGTTCTTGTGCTTGCTGAAGGACTTTCTTCATTTCTTCAAAGGACAATTTCGTCAACACATAATAGGTTGCGCTGTCTTCGTCTTTATAGCGATCGATGGGACGCACCCCGGTTAACGTGGCAGCCGTAAACGTCTTCACAGCCCGCTCTACGTTCTGTTCCTCCGTTGATTTCGTGAAATTGCCCGCAGTCGTTGAGGCGGCATAATCTTGCATGAGATACGCGGTATAAGCCCGGAAAGATTTAGCCAATTCAGCCCTGGATCGATTTTCGGCAGCCTCCCACGCCAGCGGTTCGTTTTTTACGCCAACGATTGCCCCCACACCATAAATTGACTCGGGATCGTCCTTATTTAAGTCCCCAGATCCTTCTTCTACCCAATTAGGAGGCCCGCCGCATGAAATAAAAGCAAAGCCCAGCACTGCCATTACCAGCAATCGAATAAGGTGATTTGACATCAAATTTCCTCGCAAGGCCATATGGCTTACCTTAAAAATTAAAGAAAGACTTGATTTTTCTGTGGGATTGTCATTTCCGAGAGACTAAGAAAATGCTAGCATTGACCTTGCAAACTGTCAAGAAAATCAGCACTCCTACACATTTCTCATACCTACTATTTAACATTTGTTTTCTGGCCTGAAATGGGCCTGTCTTAAACCAAAGGGGGACTCAGTGGCAGACGTGAAATTAGAAGACGGCATAATTCGCATCAAAGAACTCGATATTCAAGATGTCAAGGCAGCTAAAGTCTTGGCTGAATATCCCGAAAACCGATGGGCTGAAATCACTCGCCGTGCCTTAAAGATTGGATTGGGGTATTTACAAGGGGGTGCTCAGGATTAAACCGGATCGGTCATCAGAAAAGGGCATCCCTTTTAAAGAAAGTTCATTGTGCCCTCTCTTATCCTTGCTCGTTCCATACGAGTTGAATCTGTCGAAGGAAACGCTTCGATTCCTTTTCCTCGCCAACAATATAGGGCGTCGCAAAGTCCGCATAATGCAGCTGGAGAAGAATTCTGAAGCGTGCATCCTTACTTTGGGGAATACCAATAATCTGGCCTAACGTAGTGACATACTCTCCATGACCTTGGGCCATGTTTTGAAGAAGGTTTTCTCGGTTTAAGGCCACGAACGCTCGAGCCCGTTTCCCTTGTTTCACCAGACCATCTTCGGTCCACCAGCTTTTTCCGGTCGTGGATGAGAGAAATTCTGTCGTCCCATCCGTAGACGTATCGGTCGTTGCTTTTAGGGTGCAGCCGATCATCCCAAAACCTAAAAGAGCCCATACGAGTATGTTTTGAAACATCATGACTCTCCCTCCCAATTATGATAGGTATTCCGATTGAACAAAGAGGAAAAGCCCAGTTCCTCTTTCTTATAACGGTGCTACATGTTGCAATTGACTATCTTAACAAATTTTAGCGGACGGTCTATCCGTTAAAACCAGGCTTGACCTGTGATGAAAAAATTGATGAAGTTCTCGTTATTTGTCGCCGCCCTCGAGTGTGAAGAGAAATGTTTTCCTCGTCGATGGGGGAAAGATTCCAGTTGAAAGAAATCGCGTTCCAAACTGGATAAAATTTTAACTCGAAAAGAACACACATGTTGCACCTTACCCAGAACGATCATCTCGTCATCAAAGAACAGCGCTTATCGATCTCACAAATTGAGGCTCAACTCCAACAATTGCGACAGGGCATACCGCCTCTTCATCTTATCCGTCCCTGCCGCGTGGGAGATGGGATTATCCAACTCTCTCCCCAACACTTTGCGGAATACCATAGACAATTTCAGCATGCTCAGGCTGCGGGACGAGTCAGCAAATTTATTCCTGCCTCGGGGGCAGCGACTCGGATGTTTAAGGATCTTCTGCAGTATTTAGAAAAGGATGAATTTTCACAGACCACTGAGCTGAAAGATTGTACTTCGCATGAGGCCATTGATCAGGCATGGAAACAGTTTCATCACTTTCCGTTTATCGACGATCTTCAGCAGTATTTCAAAACGGCTGGAATAGACTTCCAGAACCTTTTTCACACAAAACAGATGCGCCAAGTTTTTCAAACCCTCTTGCATGTTCCTGGGTTGGGATATGCACATCTCCCCAAAGCCCTGCTCCCTTTTCACCAATACCCAGAAGGTTTCCGAACATCACTGGAAGAGCATGTGCGGGAAGCCGTGTTGTATGGTCAGATGGCTTCTACCCCAATCCGTATTCATCTCACCGTTTCGGCCCAATTTGAAAAACAGGTAAAGGCCTCTCTAGATACGATTCAACGACAACAGGCCCAGGGAGGGGTTGAATGCGAGTTGACCGTTTCTATTCAAAAATCCTCAACCGACACCATTGCCCTTGATTCCCAAGATCAACCATTTCGGAATGATGAGGGCATGTTGGTCTTTCGGCCAGGAGGGCATGGTGCCCTGTTGGAGAACCTCAACGAGTATCAGGGCGATATTGTTTTTATTTCCAATATCGACAATGTGGTTCCTGACCATCTCAAAGGCCTCATCGTCGAATGGAGAATGGCTTTGGGTGGGTTTTTACTAAAACTGCAAGAAGGGATATTTCGCCATCTTTCCTTGCTTCACGCGAACCCCGTTAATCTCGATATAGTGCAAGAGGCGGAACACTTCATTCAGGAACATCTACAACATGAGTTTCCACCGGCTTACGAGTCGTGGTCGATTCCGAAAAAAATCGTATTCCTTAAGCAATATTTGAACC
>JBFJON010000270.1:0-3634 GCA_041617575.1 Nitrospirales bacterium
ATCCTGTTCGCCTCTTTTATTCGGCCATTGAATCAGCCGTTGTTCCAAATAAGCAGGGAGAAGTGTTTGCAGAAATTGCCGGTGAATGTGATGTGTGGAAGCCCCGATATAAGGATTTGGTGGCATGGGCGAATAATCCGGGAAATCACATTGATACTCGATTTGCGGCGACTTTATTGCTGTACGAGCGGATGAGTTCGGATATGGAATTAGGCCATCGAATGGCCAGGTTTTGGACTGGCGATCCAATTGGGGTGGGTGATTTGAAAAAATATCTGCAGGAAGCAGGCTTTGGTGGACAATATACATTTGGACGGGTGTCGCCCGCAGATCTGGCTCTGCAACGTTTCCAATTCGCTGCCCGTTTGATGCAGGCGGCTGGTTATGCCGGATGGATCTTATTGATTGATGAAGCGGAACTTATTGGTCGATATGCAGTTAATCAACGAGCTAAGTCTTATGCGGAAGTGGCGCGGTTGATGAATATGGTTGATGGGCAGAAGTTGCCAGGGCTTGGGACGGTGATCGCCCTAACTAATGATTTTCGAAAAGAGATCCTAGAGAAAAAAGGCGACCGCGTAAAAATGTTAGAAAAGCTTCGAAGCAAGCAAACCGATGTGGATGGAGTCTTGGCTGACAAAGCTGAAAAAGGCATGGGGCTTATTCAGTCTGAACGCATCCCGTTAGGACAGCCTTCGCCCGATACCATTCAGCAGGTTCATCAGATCGTTCGAGGCCTGCATTGCAAGGGGCATGGGTGGCATATGTGGGGCCATGCTGCTGAGGGCCAGGCAAATATCGTGGTCGGAACCAGTATGAGGAAATATGTGAAAAGTTGGGTAACACAATGGGATTTTCTTCGCTTGTATCCTGGGGAGGAATGTGAAATTGAAGTGTCTCCGTTGAAGCCTTCCTATGAAGAACCCCAGGAAGTTCCGAAAGGCCAGCTGTCTGAACCAACTCCCTGGCCAAAGTTTGCCGATGTTCCTGGAGTACCTCCGAGTATTCCAGCGGAGGAGACTGAATTAGCGGCTCCTACCATTACATGGGCATCAGAATCTTCTAAACCTCCTACCTCGTAACAGCCAGTTAATTTGGTGCCGGAACCATTCTTTGTGGTAATCTGGCATTCCATTTAAATGGTGTTCCTTTAGGTTTGTGACTCCAGGGCACTTTTCTGGAGTCGTCTCCTCAATTGAAAATACACTTTTTCTTTGAATCCTGCGTGTACGTAGAGTCCATCTGGGTATTCCCCGTTTTATAATTTCTCCACCCTCCGTGTTACACCCTCGACCTTCCCCCCTATCCACAGTTTTTCGCATGTGGTGGCCATTAGCAGGAAGTTGGCTCCTCATGGGTGTGGAATTATTGCTAGTCGCAGCGACGGTGTCTCGCTTAGCGAATCCAAAAATTCATTTAGCCGCCTATGGTGGAGTGGTCTTTCCGCTCTCTCTCTTGATCGAAGCGCCGGTCATTATGATTTTGGTCGCTTCCACCGCCTTGTGCAAAGACTGGCCGGCTTACCGCCTCATGCGGAATTTTATTCTAACGTTAGGAGGAAGCCTGACCCTGCTTCACA
This sequence comes from Nitrospirales bacterium, assembly GCA_041617575.1. Classification (GTDB taxonomy): domain Bacteria; phylum Nitrospirota; class Nitrospiria; order Nitrospirales; family UBA8639; genus Nitrospira_E. The sequence goes on from JBFJON010000270.1 coordinate 1,580, forward strand.
TTATTCTGGCTTTTTCCCCTTTGTTTGGAGTGGTAATAGAAATACTATTAGGAGCGCCAGAGAGTATTTGGGAGCCTGCCAGGATGGGGTTGCAAATGATGACTCCATGGACCATGGCGATTGCTGTGAGACGGTTTTTTCAAGGTATAGTCATTCGCGTAGGCCGAAGTCGATTAGTTGGCTTGGGAACCCTAACCCGATTAGGGGTCAGTGCATCTATGTTGTTGGGGGGCTTAGTGATACAAAGCGTTCCAGGAATTATCGTGGCCACGGCGGCGCTTTCGGCTGGTGTGCTCGCTGAAGCTGGTTTTATGTTTTTGTGTGTTCGCCCGATTGTACGTGACTTACAAGAAAACGAAGCTGGGCCAGAGAACCATCTTTCTCTGCAGCGTTTGTGCATATTCTATTGGCCCTTAGCTCTTACGCCTCTGATCACATTGGCCACACTTTCCATCGGAAGCGCGGCTATTAGCCGTATGCCGCGAGCCTTGGAATCTTTAGCCGTATGGCCGGTGTTAGGCGGGCTCACGTTTATGTTTCGAAGTGTGGGAATAGCTGTACAAGAGGTGGTGGTGACGTTCTCCGATCGACCTCATTTTCTTCGTCCAATACAACTATTTGTGTGGTTGGTCTCTTTGGGTGCTAGTGCCACCTTGTTGATAATCGCCGCAACGCCGCTCTCCACCCTATGGTTCGAGTCTGTCGCAGCGCTCAGTCCTGAACTTTCTTCACTCGCCAGCACGGCACTTTGGATGGCAGTTGTTCTGCCAGCACTGAGTCCATGGGAAAGTTATTTCCAAGGGGAACTGGTCTATCGGGGTGCCACGACATACGTGACGCAAGCAGTCAGCCTGTATCTGCTGGGAAGTTCATTCGTTTTAGTCATAGGAATTTTTTATGGGCAGATTACGGGATTGTTTGTGGGGGTTGCAGCGACTCTAACTGGAATAAGTGTTCAATTGTGGTGGCTTTGGAAGCACAGTCATAGCATGCAAAGGAAGTCGACGGGTTCCCGCAAAGGATGACCTATGTGTTAGAAATTTATGAGAAACGCATGTGCAATACCCCATGCTCCTCTGAATGAAATTGCCTTCAATGTGGATGAATTTTCATGCATAGTTGTAACGAGGTAGAGAAAGAATAAATTTCACAACTATCCGAATTATTTAGAAAAAATGGCTGGATGCAGATTGCATGAAAATGGGACATTCTTTGCTTTTCTTACAGGATAGGTTATGAACAAAATTTTAATCATTAAAGACGATGGGCAGGTTCGAAATTCTGTTTCTCTCTCCTTAGAATCAGTTGGATATGAGATGTTGGAGGCCGCAACCTGTCAGGAAGGCCTTCAAAACAATAAGAAATTTGCTGCGTCTGTTATTATTTCTGATGTGCTGTCGCTAGAAAATGAAGGAGGCGAGATTCTGCGTCGCCTTTGCCAACAATCTTCAGACAATCCTCTCATCACCCTTACAGGCACGATTTCTGATGCTGATCGTTCGAAGTCGGATATTCAACCAACTGGGCCCATGTCGCCCCACACTTTGCAACAGCCGTTTACTCTTGACGAACTCCTTGCGACCGTTCAAAGCGCATTAATTCGTTAAGTCCTCTCAAGCGCCCTCCCTCTCCTACTCGCTTCCCAATTCTCCTGTTTGTCTTATTTGCAATGCAAAACGCACACGGCAATGGAGAAGTACGCTGGCGTGTGGCGCCTAGAAGTTAGTCGCTAGGAGGTTCGAAATGGCCGGAAGGGCGTGAACCCCAGGGAACCGTCGTTGCACGGATTTGCTTGGACAAGCTCTGGAGGTTCACTTGGGCTGCCCGAATGAGTTTAGGGTCTCCGAAATGAACAAGACTCGTGAGCAAGGCAAACAGTTCCGAATGTTGGCGATGGGCTTGGATCAGACTTTCAAAAATTGGATCTATTGAACGATCTGTCGGGAGTTCAGGCTGCTCTTCATCAGGATCATTCCATAAGCGTTGAACGGCTTGCGGGTCGGAATGAAGCCATGATGTGGGAATATGTAGCTGCTGGGCAAGGGTTTCGAGGAG
>JBFJON010000271.1:0-3620 GCA_041617575.1 Nitrospirales bacterium
ATAATTCCACGATTTGGGAATATTCCTTTCATCCACAGAGACGACCGCCCTTCGATAGTGTAGTAATAGCCAGGTGGGCAGGCTATTTGTATTCCCGTGCGAATAAGATGGTTATTGCCGGGAGGTATCACCACGTCTTCGATTGAGAAAAGGTCGTAACCAGCGTCGGTGGGGCGTTTGCGATAAGGTAATTTTGCGTCCTTATGAATTAGTCGCACTTGAAGACGGATGCAGTGGTATTCAGTAATATGACCATTCCGTTGTTCTTCGGGTAGGGAATCCATGCCAAAAACTTTCTATTGGAAATACCGAGCATACGACCGACATGAAAACGTCAGTGAGGGCTTATTCGAAGGTGGGACTAACCATTTGGAAGTAATCTTCACACTCAGACAGAAACATGGATTACAAGTAATCGATTTGCTGAAGATTTCAGAACAACAATACGTTGCTGAAAGAAGAGCGAAGAGATTGCAACACAAGATTGGCATCCTTGAGGCACCACACCAAACAAACGAATCGCGACCGTTTCAAATACGGTGGAGCACTCTCTTGTTCGCTTTTATATTACTCGTTATCCTATCAAGCATCGTTTATGCATTGATGCAATAATGTCGTCAGTGATAGATTCCGCAACAATTTCCTCATCTGCGGAAGAATCAATATGAACGACATCAGGAATTGCAACAGAACGTGCTATTAAAGCAGTTTGCTCGGGGCTAGTGATTACCAATTCGGCATATGCTTTACTGATCGATTGTGCAAAATCACTTGGTTTGCTATCATAATGGTCTAGCTTTCCGGTTCCGTCCGTTCCCGCGTCGTGACGACTCGCTACAATTCGTGCTTGCACTACATCCCAGGGACATTGTAGGACGTACAAGCGATCCATCCTAGGAGGCGTGATGACGGAACACAATCTATCCAAATCACCAATGTCGAGCCCATCAGCCATCCCATAAATTAATGCACTAATAAAAGAACTACGATCTGCTAGCACGATTTGATGCTGCTCCAAAGCTGGACGCAAAATAATACTGACAAAATTAACTGTATCCACCATATACAATAATTGTCGAGACAAATCATCCATCACAATGTCCGGGTCTACATCGTGTGGGAATTTGACCAACTTGCGAAGATGCTTACCTAAAGCTGTGCTGCCAGGATGATGAGTTTGAATAATAGATTCTTGTGCTTCTGGTTCCGACATCACGCCGAGTTCGACCAATCTTTCCCCCAATTGATTGGCGACGTTTCGCATCGTGGAGGTTTTGCCTGAGCCATCGGCTCCTTCGAACACTGCATAGAATCCGCGTTCCATATTATTCCTTTGACCTGGGATTTTTGGGGATACAGAGAAGTTTATGGTCTTCCCATTCCGTTTCAAGAAAACAGTCGTCGCCTTTCGCTTTTAATAATGCATTTACCAGTTTACGGGATTGTCCGGCTGCTTTCCAAACTGCTGTTTCGAAATCACCAAATTTCTTAGGTTTAGTAGGCCGTTTCCCCTTTTGATATAGTTTTTGTGCTTTAGCAGGTGTGCAGTTATGCTCTTTGGCTAAGATATCCAGGCAACGCTTGCGTACTTTACCAGCGTATTGCCACATTTCTTTACTGAGGACTTTAGCTTTTTCGACAGCATCCCCACTAGTGATGAAGTAGTAATTGGGGTCGATTCCTTTCTCGCTAGAGATTCCATAACTTTTGGGTTTGACGTGATCAACCAGATCTTCTACCACCAATTGGAAGACTGAGGGGCGGTCATCAGGGATGGGTTGTCCAATTTGGTGATAAACTTTATCCACGTCGTACCTCGGGTTCGATTTACCTTAGATACTCAGGGATTACATTCCTCCTCACGCTTTCTTCCCAATTGTGATAGAACGTGAAAGTTGTTTGAGGCATCCAACAATTTGATCCCAATCTCCTTCGATTGGCATATACGTATATCCGTTTTGCTGTGCTGACAATTGGAATTGTTGAGTTAAGCGATCGATTCGCATTTCAACTTCACAATTTGGGCTTTTTGCGTAAAATGTAACAGCAAGATCGTTGTCGGCGATTTTATTCGTGTGCAAGCCGAGTCTGCGAAATTCATCACAAATAAATTCCACAGCCATTTCGCTGATCTTGAATCGGAGATTGAATATCTCGTTGTGGATCGTTTTAGGGAGCATGATTGTCTAATACGCCAATGGCCACCGGATAATGGTGGCCATTGGTGCTTACAGGAATTCTGGGGCAACGTTAGTCGCAAAGCATCTGGAATGCTTCGTTTGCCTGTCTCTGGCTCGCCTTGGCGGAAACAGCGTTCCCCCAATTGTGATCCTTGACTCGGCATGTGATACCTTCCATCACCAATGTCTCAGCAAATTTTTGAGCAGTTCTGTTGAACCGGAAGATAGCTTTGCCCTCTGAAATCAAAGGGCCACGGGATTTAAGTGGGATAAGTGGAACATCGAATTTTCTGACAACTTCGCCATCTTGAGCGATGTAAGCTTCCAGCACGACGTTGCCAGAACCATGGAGAAGGATCAACTCTTCCACATCGGCTAATGCTTCCGCGAGGACTGTTCGACGAACAGTGCGATTCTGTTGCTGTCCTTCGGTCACCAAAGCGGTGAACGACATACCATACTTCCCTTCGATACCACGGACGGCTTTGGCAAGTGGCTTCCTAACGTGCTCGGCCAACTTAGCAACATTGCGGCGCAATGACTCGTTGTGATTTTTGCCACTCATGCCTTTGCCAGTCCCCTTCACAATAGGCGTACCAATAGTATTCTTTTGGGAGCCTCCCATCGGTTCGCCCTTGTCTTCAATTTTTTCTGGCCCAGGGTTATCTTCAGCAGCCAAATCTGGGCTGACCGGAGGCCGACCTCCACCAGAAATTGCTTTTCCTTGACCTTCTCCCATGTCGCTACACTCAGCCAATGGTGAAAAGGTCTTGTATTTCGTCATCAATTGTTTGAGCGTCTTTTGAACCTGCGGAGGAGTCGTACGGGCATCAATGTTGCCAGCATAGAACTTCCAGGATTCGTTGAGAGCTTCACCAATTGCACGCGGATCGCCTTCAACAGAGGTGATGCTTTTGGCAGATTCGATAAAAGCTTTCAAGGCATCAACGCCTTCGGGCGTGTAGGTAGTCACTTTTGATTCTCCGTAGGCCCCAGGGCCTGCTCCCGGCATCCAGCCGTAATCTCTAGCCTGTCCTAAGGCTCGTTTTGTATGAACATCGTCCCAACCCCGGCGTTCTCGCTCCATCTCATCCGGAGATTGATCCCAATAACCAGTATCGAGACCAAGAGTACCAGAACCGCCCCCACCTTGGGAAACACCACCTGGGTACTGATCGATGCCCATGTCGAATTTATCTTCTGGGTCCATGAGCGAATCCGCCGTTTCGTATTCGTCAGGATCGTAATCCAAAAGGGGTGGGCTTTCAATTCCACCCACAGAGTCGAATTCGTCTCCAGCACCGAATTCCATACTGTCGGGGTCGTCGATGTCTGGCATATCGGCCATATTAGACATTGGGCCGGGACCATGGCGCATACCTTGGTCGCGGTAGTCGGCCATAGCTTGATCGTAGGTGTCTGGAGCAAGAGGATCGGGAT
>JBFJON010000272.1:0-3605 GCA_041617575.1 Nitrospirales bacterium
CGAATGTGAAATCCAATAATAATCGCTTTTGACGCGGCCGCGAGCAACACATCCGATTCGTTAATTCCGCCTACCCCGCTATGAATGATTTTAAGCTTCACCGCATCGGTAGAAATCTTTTGCAGTGCATCACCAAGGGCACCCACCGAACCTTGGGCATCCGCCTTGAGAAGCACGGGCAATTCCTTGACTTCGCCATCTTGGGTTTCGCCATACAAATCATCTAAGGTTCGCCGGGACGAGGCAGCAAATCCTACATCTTTTTGTTTTTGCATGCGGTCTTGGGCTATTTCCCTGGCCGCTCGTTCATCTTTCACCACCACAAGTTGATCTCCGGCTTCTGGAACCCCTAACAACCCGATTATTTCTACAGGTGTGGAGGGTCCGGCTTCCTTAAGACGGGCTCCTTTATCGGATGTAAGCCCACGGACTCGACCACTCACCGACCCCACAACAAATGTCTCACCTACTTTTAAGGTTCCACCCTGAATTAATACGGTAGCGACAGGCCCGCGCCCTTTATCTAATTTGGCCTCTAGGACCACGCCACGAGCAGAACAGGCCAGATCGGCCTTCAATTCCATGACATCAGCCTGAAGCAACAACATATCAAGTAGGTTGTCTAATCCTTGGCCCTGTTTAGCGGAGACTTCCACAAAAATCGTTTGTCCTCCCCATGATTCCGGGAGCAGCCCGTATTCAGCCAATCCTTGCTTCACTCGTTCAGGATTCGACCCAGGCAAATCAATTTTATTGATGGCGACGATAATAGGCACATTCGCGGCTTGTGCATGGTTGACCGCTTCAATTGTCTGAGGCATCGGTCCATCGTCTGCGGCAACGACCAACACCACAATATCGGTCACTTGGGCCCCGCGAGCCCTCATCCCCGTAAAGGCTTCATGGCCTGGGGTATCTAAAAACGTCACGCCTCGTTCGCCGACTTTCACAAACGACGCCCCAATATGCTGAGTAATCCCGCCAGCTTCTTGATCCGTTACTTGGGTTTTTCGAATGGCATCCAATAGGGAGGTTTTTCCATGATCAACGTGCCCCATCACTGTCACAACCGGGCCTCGAGGTTCCCATCGTTCATGGCCACCGGTCTCTAAGATATCCTCTAACAAAGCTTCCCCTCCCTTAGGGGCGACAGCTTCAACCGCAATACCATATCCCTCAGCAATAAGAAGGCCTGCATCAAGATCCATAGGTTGATTCAGATTTTTCACGACATTTAAGTCCATCAGTTTTCGAATGATTTCTGTCGGCTTTTGGCCCAAGACCTCTGCGAAGTCTTTGACAGATATTCCAGCTGTGACCTTTATCACCTTTTTCCGTGGCTTGGTCGGTTCACCTACCGAAGTCGGTTGTACCTGACGAGCACGTTCCTCACGACGGAGCGTTGGGAGTGGACGAAGATCCTGCCAGACCGCGGCATCTTCGAATCTAGCGGCAAACAATTCCTCATTTTTCAACCGCGGTCCTTTTTTAGGTTTTTTGAGTTTGTCATCATCTTGGCTGTCACGACCTGAAGAAGAACCGGCTTTGTCAGCTTTTGTGCCAGTTTTCTTTTCTCTGTCAGGGGGTTTTTCCGTAGGAAGACCTGGTTGATCAGGCAGTACAGTTTCAAGCGCAATAGAGTCCGGGGCTTCAAGATGGGTCTCCAGCGATGATATTTTGGCAGTTGGTTCTCCAACCATTGGAGCTTCCATTGTGGAAGAACTTGCATCTTTAGCAAGCACCGAATCTTCCGCACTCGCTTCTTTTATCGAAGGGAATTCCTGAGCCTCTGTAGCCAGCTCTTCTTCCGTCTTTTTCTTTTTAATCAGAATATGTTTCTTTTCCGGCTTCTTGAGTTCGGGAGCCGTGGCATCAGCCCCAACCTTCCTGGAAGCAGACGCATCTTTTTTTAGGAGTCGCCCGCCAGCCTTTTTTATTCCCAAATTACGGGCTACGCCTTCTGCAGGAGGGGCTCCCAAAGGTGCATCCACCTTTCCCCGTATGACATCCATGGCCCACCGGGCCGCATCATCCTCGACGGCATTGCTATGGGAAGTCACCTGAATACCCAATCGCACCAATTCCGGAATCACCAGGCGGCTCTCCATTCCCAGTTTCTTAGCTATCTCATGAACTCGCATGCACGTCCTTTACGATGATGGAGATTCCTCAGGAGCTGACTCTTGTGTGATCTCCAGCTTGGATTCATCGCTGACTCCCTCATCAGGCTGTCCAACCTCTTTTTCCCCTATCGTCTCTTCCGCCGCAATATTTGCGGTTTCCTCAGCCAACGCCGCCTTAATCTCCTGGTCCCGCTCCAATTTTTCCTTTTCATATTCAGTAGAACTAATAATGTCAATTTTCCAACCTGTCAGCTTTGCAGCTAGTCGAACATTTTGCCCATTTTTCCCGATGGCTAACGAAAGCTGAGAATCCGCAACAACGACGAGCGCCGATTTTTTTTGCTCATCAATGCCGACTTTTTCAATAGATGCCGGATTCAACGCTTCCCCTATAAACACTCGTGGATCATCCGTCCAAGGGATGATATCAATTTTTTCACCCCGCAATTCACGCACAATGGCTTGTACCCGGGAACCTTTAACTCCCACGCAAGCTCCAACAGGATCCACCGCCTTATCTCGTGAAGCTACCGAGATTTTCGTTCGATCTCCCGGTTCGCGAACCACGCCCTTAATCTCCACAATTTTTTCAGAGATTTCCGGCACCTCTAAGCCAAATAATTTCACCACGAAATGCGGGTGGGCTCGAGATAAAATCACTTGCACATCCTTTGGTGTCCGGCGAACCTCTAATAGCAAGGCTCGAACCCGGTCACCTCGACGATGGGCCTCACGAGGGATCTGCTCTTGAACGGGCAAAAGCGCTTCGGTTTTCCCAATATCCACCAGATAATTACGCCGTTCTTGACCTAAAATGACGCCATGCACTAATTCGCCCTCTTTTTTGGAGAACTCGCGTTCAATGGATTCCCATTCCGCTTCCCGAACCTTCTGACAAATTACCTGCTTGGCTGCCTGTGCTGCAATTCGTCCAAAATCATCCATATCAAGAAGGGATCCAATTTCATCACCCATCTCGGCTTCACCATCAATTTTCCGAGCTTCTTCCAAGGATATTTCAGTCTTGGCGTCGATGACATTCTCGGCAATAGTTTTCTTACTCACAATGGAGATTTCACCGGTGTCCGCATCAATATCGACCTGAATATTATCCCCCTGTCCGAATCGCTTTTTTGCCGCGGTCAGCAGAGCCGATTCCAAGGCGGCAAGGACTTTCTTCTTCTCAATACCTTTTTCGCGACCAATTTGATCGATAACCGACATGAGTTCGCTTTTCATGATTGTTCCTCTCAACACATCATAAACAGCCCAAAACAGTCTGGGCTGCTTGCACTATCTATAGGAATGCTAGATTTCTATCTCGATTTTTGCCTTGACAATTTCATCCCAAGCCACACAACGCTCTAGAAGAGATTTACTTCGATCATCTACTAACTGCAAACCCGTATCGCTTACGGCTACTAATCGTCCGATCACGACGGCATTCTTCTCCGTATCATTTTGCAAGGTCACGCGAAGCCG